>NZ_JAEKNS010000158.1:0-26672 GCF_016464765.1 Candidatus Aeolococcus gillhamiae
GGGGAGTACCGCGAGGCGGTGCGCCGCGCCTTCCGCTCCGCGCTGCTCGCGGTGGCGGTGCGCGGCCGTGTCCCCATCGACGCTGCCTGGACCACCCGCGAGCTGCTCCAGCGCATTGACGCCGGTGGCGACGTGCTGGTGGCGCTGGCCGTGGCGGCCGCGCTGTTCGAGCGCGCCTGGTACTCGGGCGTCGCGGTGACGCGCGACGACTGGACGCTCGCAGAGGAGCGCTGCGCCACCGTGCGGCGGCTGGCCCGCGGAGCGGGGGTCACGACACCATGAGACGCTCGGCGACCGGGTACGTGCTGGTAGCAGTCGCGGTCATCCTCACGTTGCTGGTGCTGGTGCTCGGCACCGCACCCCCCAACCAGAACGACGACCCCAGCTCGCGCGTCGCCGGGAGGGCGGGGACGCTCGGCCTGTACCGATGGCTCGGCCAGCTCGGCTTCGACGTCCATCGCATCAGCGGTCAGTTCAACACCTCGGGATCCGACGTCCTGTTCATCGTCGACCCGCGCACGCCGATCGCGGACACCGACGCGGCGCGCGTGATGCAGTCAGTGGCCGGTGGCGCCGACCTCGTGCTCGCGGTCTCGCCCGAGACGCAGGGCAACGCGGACGCGCTGCTGATCCGGTTGCGCATCAGCCTCACCACCGCGCGAACCGCCGGGGATTCGACGCCGGCGCAGCCGATCGACGCCGGCAACCGTGTGCACCACGTGCCCATGGCGCCGGGAAACGCCATCGACCCAGCCGCGCATCTCACCCCCTTGCTCGATCAGTCCGGAGCGCTCACCGCGGTCGCCGAGCAGGTGTCGGGGGCGGGGCGCGCCTACGTGCTCGCCTCGCCGCTGCCGCTCAGCAACGACGGGCTGCGCAAGGCGGACTCCTCGACGCTGGTTCTCTCCATCCTGGAGCGCGCCCGCGGTGGCGCGATCGGCTTCGACGAGTACCACCACGGCGAGGTCAACGCCGTCGCCGACGGCGCCGCGGCGATCTTCGAGAGCCCCCTCGGCCTGGCTCTGCTGCTCGGCGTGGCCACAGCCCTCGCCTTCCTGGTGCTCAGCGGGCGCCGCCTCGGCCATCCGCTGGCGGGCCACGACGTCGCCCTGGTGCCCACCACAGCGTCGTACATCGACGCCATGGCGGGGCTGTACGCGCGCAGCCGGGAAAGGGGCGCGGTGGCCTCCCGGTACGCCGAGGAGCTGCGCCAGCGGATGGCCCTGGGCGTGCCAGCGCCGGCAGGACCGGAGGGCGACGCCGCCTTCGTGGCGACGCTGCGCGGCGCGCGTCCGGAGCTGGCCGGTGACGTGGCCACAGTCCTGCGGCGCGCCCGCTCTCTTGCGGCCTCCTCACCCGATGCCGCCGCTCT
Organism: Candidatus Aeolococcus gillhamiae; assembly: GCF_016464765.1. NCBI lineage: Bacteria > Bacillati > Candidatus Dormiibacterota > Candidatus Dormibacteria > Candidatus Aeolococcales > Candidatus Aeolococcaceae > Candidatus Aeolococcus > Candidatus Aeolococcus gillhamiae. Next base: position 1,373 of record NZ_JAEKNS010000158.1, read on the forward strand.
GCTCTCGCTGGCCCGCGACGTCGACGACCTGGAACGGCGCTGGCAGCAACCCGCCACCGTCGCCACTGCACAATGAGCCCGGTGACGAGAACCGCCGAGCTGCGCAGCGCCTTCCACGACGCCGTCGGCCGAGCGGTCGTCGGTCAACAGCAGACCATCGACGGGCTGCTGCTGACCATCCTGGTCGGCGGCCACGTGCTCCTCGAAGGCGTTCCCGGAACCGCCAAGACGCTGATGGCGCGCTGCGCGGCCGCCGCCATCGACGCGCGCTTCACGCGCGTGCAGTTCACGCCCGACCTGCTGCCCTCTGACATCGTCGGCACCACGGTGTGGCGCGCCGATCGCGGCGAGTTCGAGTTCCGCGAAGGCCCGATCTTCACGGACACCCTGCTCGCCGACGAGATCAACCGCGCCCCGGCCAAGACGCAGGCGGCTCTGCTCGAGGCGATGGAGGAGCACCAGGTGACCAGCGACGGGGTGAGCCGGCCGCTCGGCGACCGCTTCATGGTGGTGGCGACGCAGAACCCCGTCGAGTACGAGGGCACGTACCCGCTGCCCGAGGCGCAGCTCGACCGGTTCTTCTTCAAGCTCGCGGTCGACACCCCGGACCAGCCGACCGAGGCCGCGATGCTGCGCCGCATCGACGCCGGCCTTGACCCCCACGACCTGGTGGCGGCGGGGATCACCCCGGTCATCGACGCCGCCGCACTGACCGCGGCGCGCGCCGAGGTGGCCGCGGTGACGGTGAGCGACGAGGTGGTCGGGTACATCACGGCCATCGTCGCGGCGACGCGCACCTCACCCGACCTCAGCCTGGGGGCGAGCCCGCGCGGTGCCATCGCGCTGCTGCGCGGCGGCAAGGCGATGGCCTGCATCCAGGGGCGCGACTTCGTCATCCCCGACGACGTCAAGGACATCTGCCTGCCCGCGCTGCGGCACCGGCTGGTGCGCCGCGCCGAGGCGGAGTTGCAGGGAATCGGCGAGGTCGACGCGGTGCAGCGACCCCTGGCGCGGGTGCCCGTGCCGCGATGACCCGGCGCGCGCTGGCGCTGCTCCTGGTGCCCCTGCTGGTGGTGGCGCTCGGCGCCGCGGTGAGCGCGCTGCTGGGGCTTGGACTGGTGCTCTTTGGCATCGCCACAGTTCTCGTGCTCATCGACTCGCGCAGCGCCCCAGGGCCGGCGGCGGTGCACGTCGAGCGGCGCGCCGACCGCCTGTTCTCGGTCGGCGCGGCCAACCCGGTGACACTGTCCGTGCGCGCGCCGCACACCGCCACCCTCCTGCTGCGCGACGACGCACCGGCCGCGATGCTGGCGTCCGCGCAGTACCTGTCGCTGCACGGCGCGGGCGAGAGGACGTACACGCTGACGCCGCGCGCTCGCGGCGAGTCGACATTCGGCCACGTGCACGTGCGCTCGACAGGTCCGTGGGGCCTGGGCACCCGCGACTTCCGCGCCGGGGAGCCGCTCACCGTGCGCGTCGACGCCGACATCTCCGCGGTGCGCGTGTACGAGGCGCTGGCGCGGCGCGGCCAGCTCGAGGAGCTCGGGGTGCGCACCCTGCGCCGCCACGGCGAGGGCACCGAGTTCGAACGGGTGCGCGAGGCAGTCCCGGACGATCCGCTGCGCTACATCAACTGGCGAGCTACCGCGCGCACCGGTCGTCTCATGGCCACCGAGCTCTCCCCCGAGCGCGACCAGCCGGTGATCGCCTGCCTCGACCATGGCCGCCTCATGGGTGTCGGTGCCGGGCCGCTCACCAAGTTCGACCACGCCATCAACGCCGCGCTGCTGCTGCTTCACGTGGCGCTGCGCACCGGCGACCGCGCCGGCCTGGTGGCGTTCGCCGACGGGGTCACTGCCACCGTCGAGCCGCGCACCGGCCGCGCGCAGCTGCGCCGCCTGCTCGACGCCATCGCCCCGCTGCAACCGGGAGAGATCGAGTCCGACTACGCGGCGGCGCTCACCGAGGTGCGCGTGCGCCAGCGACGGCGCGCGCTCATCGCCATCTTCACCGACATCGTCGACCGCGACCAGGCGGCGGCGCTGATCGGCCAGTGCACCCTGCTGCGCCGCCGCCACCTGCCGCTGGTGATCACTGTGCGCGACCCCGCCGTCGTCGACATCGCACGCTCCCGGCCGCGCACCGCCGCGCAGGTGTACGCGCGCGCCGTCGCCGCGGGCATCGATGCCGACCGCGCCGATGCGCTGCGCCTGCTGCGCGCCGGTGGTGTCGACGTCATCGACGCGGACGCGCGCACGCTCTCGCCGCGGCTGGTCAACCGCTACCTCGAGCTGAAGCGCCGCGCCGCGCTGTGAGGCGCCGAGCTACTGCGGGCGCACCACGTAGGTGCCGGCGATCTTGTCATGCCAGCCCTGCTTGCGCGGGTCGAAGCCGGCCCAGATGAGGCCGAGCGCGAACGGGATGGCGGAGATGACGAAGCCCACGTAGCGAATCAGGGCTTTGACGATATCGATGCGCTCACCGTTCTGCACGTTGACCACGCGCATGCCGAGCGCTTTCTGGCCCAGCGAGGCTCCGAGCAGCGACCAGGTGAGCACCCAGTACACGCCGAGGATGAGGACGCCGAGCCACGAGCCGATGTAGCTGGAGCCACCGCCGCAGACGGACGCACCGTTGAGGTCGATCCTGCAGCTGAAACCGGTCCCCGTTCTGAGATTGAGCAGACCGCCGACGATGCCGATGGGGATGACGTCGATGAGGTACGACCCGAAGCGGATCCAGAAGCCCGCGTACTGCAGACCGGGAGCTGGGCCGGCGCTGGCGACTGTCGCGGCTGGATAGCCCGCAGGCGGGTACCCGCTCGGTGGCGGATAGCCGCTCGGAGGTGGCGGCGGGCCGGGCGGTGGCGGAGGCGTGCTGGCCACAGTGGACTCCTGGAGCGACGTCAGACGGCCGGCCTGGCACCGGTGCCGGTGGCGGCGAAGGCGGCCTTGGTCTCGGCGTCGAATTGCAGATAGTAGATGGCGATGCCGGCGAGGATCACCCGGATGCCCGCCTGCAGCGGGTCGCTCAGCGAGAGCACGCCGAGCACGATCGAGGCGTACTCGTAGGCGAGCACGCCGATGCGCGCGCGTCGTGACAGCGCGCCGAGCTGCACGCCTCCCCAGATCAGCAGCACCGACACCAGCACCACGATCACGCCGATGGTGATGATCAGTGCTGCCCCACCGCTGCCCTTGAGGTTGAGCGCGGTGGCGAACGCGGCGCCGCCGAACACCAGCAGCCCGCCGTTGAGCACGCCGAGGCCACCCTGGACGTACGCGATCACGCGCGTGGTGCGCAGCCCGGAGGGGAGCTCCGACGCCGGCAGCACCGGCGCGCCCAGCCTCCTGTTGGTCCCACGTCCAGCCATCGCGGCAGTGTAGGAGACGCGGGTCCGCGGCCGGTCAGGCCTGGGGGGTGCCCTCGAGAACGCGCTGCGTCTCGGGGGTGAACAGCAGAACGACAATGGCGGCGCAGAATGCGACGTTGATCGCCGTCGCGACCGAGAGGTCGAAGGCACGGTAGACCAGGATGACGGCGAGGAAGACCTCGACGACAACGATGCCGGTACGCGCCCACGGCGCCCGCCGCCCGAGCGCGACGCCGAGCCAGCCGAGCACCAGCGCGGCGGTCACGTAGACCAGCCCGAGCATGGCGGCGCCGCCGCCGCTGACGGTGCCGTCGTGGAATGGCAGGCTGCCCCCAAGCAGCAACGCGGTGAGCACCACGAAGATGCCCGCGAAGAACGTGTACACCGTCTGGGCCCACACCACCGCCCGGCACACGCGCAGCACCGTGGGCAGGTTCCGCCCGGAGAAGCTGAAGGCCATGGCCGGATGCTACGCCCGCCCCGGTGCCTTCAACCGCCGCGAACAGACTTGTTAGACGGTCGCGGCAGCCGGCTGCGGGAGCGCTTCGATGAGCGCGATCACCTCGCGGGTCAGCTGGGTGGGGGTGCTCGCCCCGGCGGTGACGCCGATCCTGTGCATGCCCGCGAACCACTCCGCCTGCACGTCGGCGGCAGTGTCGACCAGGAATGCCGGCTTTCCGGCGCGCTCCTCCACCACCTGGACGAGGCGCAGGCTGTTGCTGCTGCGCCGGCTGCCCACCACCACCACGCAGTCGACATCGGTGGCCGCCAGCACCGCTGCTTCCTGGCGCTGCTGGGTCGCCAGGCAGATCTCGTTGTGCACGGCGATGTCCGGGAAGCGCTCGACCAGCCTGTCGATGATCACCTTGGTGTCCCACATCGACAGCGTGGTCTGGCAGGTGACGGCGAGCCGCGTGCCGTCAGGAAAGTCGAGCTCGTCCACCTCCTCGATGCGCTCGACGAGCGTGGTGGCGTCGGGCGCGACGCCGAGCGCACCGGCGGGCTCGGGATGGCCGCGCTTGCCGATGTACACGACGTGGTAACCCTCGTCGGTGAGGCGGCGCACCAGGTCGTGAGTGCGGGTGACGTCGCTGCAGGTGGCGTCGACGACGTTGAGCCCGCGTCGCTTCGCCTCCTCGACGACGAGCGGTGAGATGCCGTGGGCGGTGAAGACGACCGTGCCCGATTCGATCTGGTCGAGGCCCTTCATGCGGTCGGGAGCGTCGACCAGCGCCACGCCATGCTCCTCGAGCTCGCGGGTGACGTGCTCGTTGTGCACCAGGTACCCGAGCATGGTCACCTGCTCGCCCTCAGCGCGCTCGGTGCCGACCCGCTTGGCGATACGGATGGCCTCGACGACGCCGTGGCAGTAGCCGCGCGGGGTGATGCGGACGACCTCCATCGTGCCGTTCAGTCTACGCCGGGGGCGGGAACGGTCAGGCCGCGGCGCTGTCGAGACGGACGCGCACGCGCTCGCGACGAGAGCGCCCGGTGAGCAGCAGCCAGCTGTACAGCGCGGCCCCGACGCTCGCCCCGATGAGCAGCTTCACCCACGCGGGGAGCCCCGATGGTGAGACGTACGCCTCGAGGACCCCCGAGATGATCAGCAGGGACGCGCTCCCCGCGGCCAGGCCCAGGGAGCCGATCGCGGCCCTGCTGAACGCCTCGCCGCGGCGAAGCAGCCCCGGCCGCAGCATGGCGTCGCCGACGTAGAGGCCGGTGGCGCCGGCGATGACGATGATGCTCAGCTCGAGGACGCCATGCGGGACGATGAGCGACCAGAAGGCGAGGTCGTACCCGCCCTCGTGCACCGCGGCCGCGATGGTGCCGAGCATCCAGCCGTTGGCGGCGAGGATGAACAGAGTCGGCAGGCCGCCGAGCGCGCCGCCGAGGAAGCAGACCGCGGCGACCTTGATGTTGTTGGTGATGATCACCGTGCCGAGCAGCGGCGCGCTGGGCAGCGCGCTCACCTGGCCGCGGGCCAGCTGGTCGAAACCGGACTGCGGGATGAGCGAGGCGCGCAGGTCGGGGCGCAGGTCAACGGCGAGCCAGCCGGCGACAGCCCCGGCGAGGAGCAGGCCGAGGCTGAGCAGCACGTACACGCGGCGCGCGCGAAAGGCCCGCGGGACGCCGACCGTGAACCACCGCAGCAGGTCGCGCGGACGCATTGGCGGGGAGCGGTACAGCAGCGGATGGGCGCGCGCGCAGACGTCGTTGAGGTACGTGGTCACGGCGGCGTCGGCAAAGTCGCGGCGCGCGATGGCGAGGTCGCTCGCCGCCTCGCGGTACAGCGCGCCGAACCGTTCGAGGTCGGCGGCGGGGATGTCGCGGAGGCGGCCACGACGGCTGCGCTTGACCATCGCCTCGAGCTGTGCCCAGCGGTCACGGCGGCCGGCGACAAACGCGTCGACGGTCATGCGCTGCGCGCCTGCAGCTGCAGGTAGAGCCGTTCCAGGAACAGCTCAGGCGGCCACTGCCGTTCCGGTGCCGCGAGCGGCAGCTGCATGCGGTCGAGCAGGCGCGTGGTCATGTCGAGCGCCAGCCGGTCTCGCAGCGGAGGCTCGAGGCCGGGACGGGTCAGGAAGGTGCGGATGGCGGCGAGCTCGCGCTCACCGAGGCGGTCGACGCCGTCGATGGCAGGGCCGGCGTCGGGCGTGCGCGACAGCACCGGAGGCGGCGCCGCCACAGCCGCCAGCGACGTTGTCGGGCGCATGCGCACCACGATGGTGCCGGCGAGGAGGTCGCCGATGCGCCGCGACTGACGGTTCCAGAACATCACCACCACGCCCACTCCGGCGATGACGTCGATGACGCGGGCCACGTTGCGCAGCAGCAGTTCACCGGACGTCGGTGCGGCGCCGCTGATGTCGAGCACGCGCAGCTGGCCGGCCGACTTCCCCGGGGTGCGCCCGCCGGTGCTCACCTCGCAGAGCGTGAAGTAGCCGACGTACACGAAGAGAGTGATCCCGGCCACGGCCAGGCCCGCCACCACCGTGTCCTGCGGATTGGAGTTGCCGATGGCCCCGAGCACGCCGATGTTGACGATCAGCGCGATGACGCCCACGATCAGCGAGTCGAGCATCTGCGCGATGAATCGGCTGCCCAGGCCGGCAATGTCGTAGCCGATGCCAACGTTGTCGGAGGTGCTCACCCGGAGCACGTCGTGTGGACCGATGCCCATCGGTGCATCGTGTCACAGGCCGCGGGGCGATGCGGACGGCGCGACGGGTCCGCGTCACCGCGGCTACCATGCGGGGCGGTCGAACCCCGCGACACAGGAGGCAGCGATGGCCGAGGTCAAGGCAGAGCTGGTCGGCAACCTCTGGAAGATCGTCACCGAGGTCGGCCAGGAGGTCGAGGAGGACGACACCCTGATGATCCTCGAGTCCATGAAGATGGAGATCCCGATCACCTCACCCATCACCGGGACGGTGACGGCGATCCTGGTGAAAGAGGGCGACGTCGTCCAGGAGGGTCAGACCGTCGCGGTCGTCGAATAACCGGCTGAGAAGCGGAAGGGGCGCCCTTTCGGGCGCCCCTCGTTTCTACGCTTCCGGCGTTTCTGGTGGGCTGCTACGGCAGCGCGAGGCCGTGGGTTGTGAAGACGTCCTCGTCGAATCCTTGGATGCTGCCGCTGGTGACGCGGCAGGTGCCGAGCGGATCGGTGGTGCTGTAGCACTGGTAGAACTCGCCGTTGCGGGTGTCTGACCAGATCGGGTACGCGGTTGTGCCGCTCACCGCCAGGCCGCTGTAGTCACCGAGGAAGTCGCTGTAGGCGTTGGGTCCGTCGGGGAACTCGGTGGCCGGCGGGTTGCTGACGCTGGTGACCCGCGTGTGGTTGAAGGCTGCGCCATGCGACGCAGCCAGGCTGACGTCGTTGCTGCCGTTGTTCTCGTCACCGCTGTACTTGCGGTCGTAGTACGAGACCGCCAGCTGACCGGCGGAATTGGTCGCGGCCCACTGCCACCACTGGTCGGCGAGCTGCCCGGACTCGTCGCTCACCACGGTGGCGTGCTCGAGGCCGTTCGACACACCGGACCACGTGGTGCCACCGTCGGTGGTGGTCGAGAGCAGGATGTCGTTGTTGCAGCCGTTGACATCACCCACCCCGTTGTAGAGGTTCAGAACGGTGGTCGCGTTGAGGCCCTGCGGAACGCAGTGCCCCTGGCCGGCCGGGTTGCCCGGATTCGAGTGGGGGTTGATGTAGCTGCCGAAGGTGACGTAGATCTTGCTCGGGTCGGTGGGATCGGCTGCCGCGCTCGGGTAGTCGGCAGCGCGGAAGATGGAGACGTCGGAGAGAGGGGCCGTGGGCACGCAGGCGCGGAATGCATCGCCGCCGGTGTAGGTGACGCAGTCCGGCAGATCGTTGAACCGAGTGACCAGGTGCGGGCCGCCGAAGCTCTGAGCACCGTTGGTCGACTTGACCACCAGGACGTTGTTGTGGTTGTCGTTGCCACTGACAGCGTTGTTGTAGTTGGCGAAGACGACGTACACGTCGCCGTTGGCGGCAACCACGGGCTGCGCGAACGAGTTGTTGTCACAGGCGTGCGCGGTGGCCGGGTTGAGGGGCACCTGGCAGAGGCTCGGCGATGAGCCGCTGATCGGCGTCGGCGTCGAGAAGGACTGGCCGTGGTTGAACGAGTACGAGAGGTACACTGCGGCCGTCTCGCAGGCCGACTTGCCCGCGGTCCCCGGGCACGGCGTGTAGTGGGTCCACGCGACGTAGATCCGGTCGCGGTACGCGCTGCTCGGGTGCGCGTCGATCGCCATGTATTGCTTGTCTTCCAGCGTGAACTGGCCGCTGGCTCCGCTCACACCCGGGGTGACGATGACCTGGCCAGAGCCGCCGCCGGCCTGGCTGCCAGCGGGGAAGTTCCACGATGCGCCGCCGTCAACCGAACGGAAGACGAACAGGCCGCTGGCGCAGCTGCCACCCGGATTGGGACAGGCCGCCGCGTCGTTGGTCGGGTAGGAGCGGTCGAACGCGCCGCAGGTGTAGTACGCAGCACCGCTGGTGTCGTACGCCACCGACGGGTCACCAGAGCTGGTCCAGTAGTGACGTGCCGACGGCTGTTTCTCGAACCCGGGCACTGAGAAGCCGATGGGCAACAGCGTGTTGCCCCAGTGCTGGCCGCCGTCGATGCTGAAGTCGGCGCCGCAGGTGCCGTCACCGCGGCGGTAGTCGTTCTGGCCGGCGAGGAGGTTCTGCGGGTTGGTCGGATTGACCGCGATCGCAGTCTCATTCTGAGCCTGGCCGCGGCCGGCGTACCGCGGCACGGAGTTGTTGGTGCAGTCCTGGTTGACGCGGACGTTGGTGCCGCTGACCTCGGAGCAGCCGGTGGTGCTGAGCGTCGGGGTCAGCGGAACGATGCTCGAGGCCGTCCTTCCAGCCGCGGCGGAGCGTGGCTTGGCGCTCCCGTTGGTCTGACCTTGGGTCAGGTCCTGGACGATGTACCCGGAGATGCGGTTGATGAACCGTGACTTGAGGATGGCGTTCCCCGCGGACGCGGGCGTGCCACCGCCTCCGGTGAGTACCAGCGTCCCCGACGCAAGCACGATGGCTCCGAAAACGACACTGGCGATCCGACGCTTCATGGCACTTCTCCCATCAGCCTTTGCGCGCGAACGGGTGCACGCTATCAACGGTGTAGCGGTCGTTTCACGCGGTCCGCGGGCGGCACACTAGCACGCGCTTCCAGCGGCGTTTCAGATGTCACAGGCACGTCACATTTCGGCCCCGACGATGTCGCGCCACGTTGTTTGGGCGACCGATCAGACGGGCGGCACGCCGTGCTTGCGCCAAGCACGCTCGCGATGCTTGGTGGCGGCGGCGTCGAGCGCGTTGCAGATGACCAGGCGCGTCTCGGCGGGCTCGATGATGTCGTCGACCATCGCCCAGCCGGCGGCAACGTAGGGATCGATGGTGGCGCGCACCGTCTCCACCAGCTTGGCGCGCTCCGCCGGCGGGTCCTCAGCGGCGGCAATCTGTTTGGTGAAGATGATGTCGACGGCACCCTCGGGGCCCATCACCGAGATCTCCGCGCCCGGCCACGCCACCAGCGTGTCGGGCTCGTAGCCGCGCCCGCACATCACGTAGTAGCCGGCGCCGTACGCCTTGCGCAGCACCACGGTGACCTTGGGAACGGTGGCCTCGCTCACCGCGTAGAGCATCTTGGCGCCGTGGCGGATGATCCCCTGCCTCTCCACCTCGGTGCCGACGATGAAGCCGGGCACGTCCTGGAGGAACAACAGCGGGATGTTGAAGGCGTCGCACAGCGTGATGAACCGCGCCGCCTTGTCGGCGGCATCGATGTCGAGCGCGCCGCCCTTGTTCATCGGCTGGCTGGCGACGATGCCGCAGCTGCGTCCGTCGAACCGCGCCAGCGCGGTGACGATGTTCTTGGCCCAGGTCGGCTTGACCTCGAACACGTGACCGTCGTCGACAAGTCGCTTGATGACCTTGCGCACGTCGTAGGCCGCGCGCGGTGAGAGCGGCACCAGCTTGGCGAAGTCCTCGATGCGACGGTCACGGGGATCGTCGGTGGGGCGGCGCGGCCCCTCGTCGCGATTGTGCGAGGGCAGGAAGGAGAGGAACTCGCGCACCGCGTCGATGCAGGTGGCGTCGTCGTCCACCTCGAGGTCGCCGACGCCGCTGACGTAGCAGTGCACCTGGCTGCCACCCATGTCGTGGTCGGTGGTCTCCTCGCCGGTGGCGGCCTTGACGAGGCGCGCGCCCCCAAGCGACATGCTGCTCGTCTCCTTGACCATGGGCACGAAGTCGGCCAAACCGGGGATGTACGCGGTCCCGGCTGCACATGGTCCGAGCATCGCCGCCACCTGCGGTACCACGCCGCTCATCTGCACCTGCTCGTAGAAGAGCGCGCCGCTGCCGGCGAAGGTGCTCCCGGCCGCCTCCTGGATGCGCGCACCGGCGGAGTCGAGCAGCCAGATCATGGGCAGGCGGTTGAGAAGTGCCTTGGCGCGCAGGCGGGCCACCTTGTGCTCGCCGATCATGCCCATCGAGCCGGCCATCACGGTGAAGTCGTAGGCCGCGCAGTAGACGCGCCGCCCGTCGACGAGGCCCTCCCCGGTCACGACGCCGTCGGCGGGGGTGCGGTCCGGGTCGGTCTCCGCGACGTGCAGCGAATGCTGGTGCGCGAGCAGCCCGAACTCCACGAATGTGCCGGCGTCGAAGAGCAGCTCGATGCGCTCGCGCGCGGTCAGCTTGTTGCGGCCGTGCTGCTTGGCGATCGCGTCGGCGCCGCCCATCCCCCGCGCGCGAGCCCGGCGCTCGTCGAGGTTGGCGGTGAGGTCGTCGAGGGTCGGCTGGTCAGCCATCAGCGACCGCGGAAGGTGGGCGCGCGCTTCTCGAGGAACGCCGTCACCCCCTCGCGGAAGTCGTCGGTCATCGAGATGACGGTGAGCTGGCCCTGCAGGTACCGCAGCGCCACCTCGTAGTCAAGCGAGTCGGTGGCGTAGAAGGCGTCGCGACCGAGGTGCATGATCAGCGGGCTCCACGCCGCCACCTCCCTGGCCCACGCGTGCGCGTTCTCGCGCACCTCGGCGAGCGACACCACCCGGTTGACGAAGCCCCATTGCAACGCCGTCGCCGCATCGATCCGCGCGCCGGTCATGAACAGCTCCATGGCGCGCTTGCGACCGAGGTTGCGGTTGACGATCGACATGATCATCATCGGCCACAGCCCGACGCGGATCTCCGGGGTGCCGAAGGTGGCCGTCTCCGAGCACACCAGCAGGTCGCAGCAGAGCGCCAGCCCGAAGCCGCCGGCGAGCGCGTGACCGTTGATGCAGCCCACCAGCGGCTTGCCGAGGTGCTCGCACGCCAGGAACAGCTCGACGAAGGCGCCGCGCTCGAGGTGACGCTGGACCTCCGTGGCCTCAGCGGCGAAGCCCGCCAGGTCCGCGCCCGCGCAGAACGCTTTGTCACCGGCGCCGGTGAGCACAACCGCGCGCACCGCGTCGTCGCCCTTGGCCTGCTGCAGGGCGGCGGTGAGGTCGGCGAGCATCCGTGGTCCGAGCGCGTTGCGCTGCTCGGGCCGGTTCAGCGTGATCGTGGCGACGCCGTCGTCGCCCGCCTCATAGAGCGCGTCGCGCAACTCCATCGCTGACTGCTCTGGGCGACGCCCGGCTAGTGGGCGACGCCGATGATGCGGCCGTCGACCCAGCCGGCCCAGCCGTTCGAGCAGAGCACATGCGCCCAGGCGCCGCGCACCTCGGTGATCTGGATGGGCAGGCCGCCGCCGAGGGTGGCGACCACCGCGCCGTTGGGGTCGGGCGCGGCCCACGCCTGCATCCCCTGCGGGGGCACCGTGTGGGTCGGCGCGAACGCCGACGACGCGGGCTGCGCCTGGGGCGCGGGCTGGCCGCTCAGCGGCGAGTAGCCGCCGGACGCGGGCGTGGCGGTGGGCGTCGGCGTCGGGCTTCCGAAGCTCGGCGCCGGCAGGCTCGAGGCCGGGGTGGGGAAGGACGATGACGAGGGCAGCGACGACGCCTGCGACCACGACGGCTCGGCCGGCCGGGAGTCCTCGCCAGCATTGCCGCCGGAGGCGAGACCCGCCCCGGAGGCGAGACCCGCCCCGGCGCCGAGCCCCGCGCCGGCGCCCACGCCGAGCCCGGTCCCTGTGGCGGTGCCGAGCCCCGAGTCCACGCTGCGACCCGCGCCCGCTGTGTCGGCGAGGCCGTCGACGAGCGCGCGCGTCTTGGCGACCTCGTCGACCGCGCGGGTCAGCGCGTGCTTGCTGAAGCCGTCGGTGTAGACGTGGCTGGTGATCACAGTGCCGTCGCTCGAGGTGTCGCCGTGCACGGACGCCGGACGGCTGTCGAGCAGCGCGCGGATCTCGCTCGACGCGGCCGCCGACGTCGACCTCGAGGTCACCGTCAGCCGGTCGCCGCCCTGGTCGAGCCGGACCTCGACGGGCACGGTTCCGGCGGAGCCGTGGGCAGCGGAGCGCAGCCCGAGGACGAAGTCGGCGCCGGGCTCGGAGCGGTCCTCGACGAGCTGCAGGCCGGTTCCCTGGTTCGACCACCCGGTGATCGCGGACTTGATCTCGTCAGGTGTCATCGATGAGAGCTCCCCGTGTTGCACAACATGAATCTGCGCCAGCCCGCGACTATACGGCGGACGTCGCGGAGCAGGCGTGACCAGAGTGGCCTGGACTAGCCCGACCTGCGCCGCTGGGCGAGGCCGACTGCATGAAGAGGTCGGCGACCGCCAGCACCGCGGCCATGCCGCGCCCCGCCGGCGGCACCGGGCGCGCCGGCACCGCCGTGAACCGGTTGGGCATGGCCCAAGGATAGGGCCCTTGCGGCGATCAGCCCTTGGAGTTGTTGCTCTTGTCGAGGCAGAGGTTGCCGGTGCCGTCGGTGACGCTGAACTCCCCGGTGCCGGCGGGGCAGCTGTCCGCCCCGTGGACCACCTGGATGACCTGGGCGTCGTGGGCGCGGCCGCAGTCGGCCTGGGTGACCCGGGTCGTGCTCAGGCTGACGCAGTCGCCGGCGTGGAAGGTGCCGTCGGTGCTCGAGCTGCTGACGATGGAATGGCTGCCGGAGGTGTGTGACCTGGCCACCGCCGCGCCGATCCCGGCGACCACCAGCAGCGCGACGATCACCCCCAGCGCGATGAGCAGGCGGCGGCTGAGCCGGCTGGGACGGCCGGCCGGAGGCGGGGCCGTCCCGTAGCCGGCAGGCAGGGGCGGCAGCGCCTGCGGCGGAGGTGGTGGCGGCTCGCCGGGTGGGTCCGGGCCTGCTGGCGGGGCTGTGAGCGGGCCGGTCACCCGCCAACCGGGTAGATCTTGATGTGCCACACGCAGCTCGGCGACACGGTCGCGACGCGGAGCTGGTAGCTGCCACCGGCGGCCATCAGGACCGACCCGCTGTCCACCCAGTCACCCGGCTCCGTGGCGGTGTCGGGTCCCAGGCCGCCCCCGGGGATGATCTCGTTGACCGTGAGCACCGTGTTCATGCCGCTCTGGCCGGAGGACCCCGGCGGGCAGCTGTCGGCGATCCCCAGGCCCCAGTTGTTGCCGGTCAGGAAGCGGGAGGTGCCGGTCGGGATGGTGGCGTCGCCGCCGCCGCAGAAGTCGAGGCCGGAGGCCGCCGACTGGCCACTGCCCGGGCCGCCAGGGCTGCCGAGATGGTGCTGGCCCGTGGGCGTGGCCACCGGGCACCCCACTACCCCCTGTGGCGCCGCCACCGCGGTCTGAGCCGGGACAACGGTGGGCGTCGCCGTGGAGAGGGCCGACGGCGACGGCGACGGCGAGGCTGTTGGGGTCGTCTCCGGCACCTTGGTGACGGAGACGTTCCTGCCGTTGAAGATGAAGTAGCCGACGGCGCCGCCGAGGAGGACCCCGATGAGCAGGCCGGCCAGGAAGGTGGCCAGGCGATGGCGCCGGCGTGGCGCGACCGCTACGGGCGCGCGCGACGTCGGCGCGGCCGCGGGCCTAAGATCGTTCGAGGAGTGGGGCGCCGGCGGCGTCGCAGGCGGCGGAGGAGCTCCAGGCCCATCGGGTGGGTTCATCGGTCATCCCTCATTGGTCGTGCAGCGCGCGCGCAGTATGCAGGGCGGCGGAGCCGGCGATGGTCTGCCTGAGTGGCAAGCGGTAGGAAAACCTCACACCGGCGCTGTCAGAAGGTGCTACAGTGCGCGCGAGCGGCGCACCTTCAGTCCCGTGGGAATCGGGCGTGTGGCCGCCAGGGGTGCGCACCATGTTGACCATCATCCTCATCGTCCTCGTCGTCCTGCTGCTCTTCGGTGGCGGCGGCTTCTGGTACCGCGGCCGCGGGTAGGCGGCGACCCCTACCGACGGCGCGCCACCCACACCTCCTCGGCGGCCCAGCGTCGGGCCCAGTCAACGGTGACGTGCTTGTAGCGCGTCGTCGCTGACGCGGCGGGGCGGAGCTCGATCAGGTTCTCCACCTCGAACCCGGCACGGCGCAGCAGCCGGATCCAGTCGCCGTGGGTGAGGTGGAACTCCACGCCGTCCTCGTCCGGCCACTCGAGGCGGTGCATGCCGAAGTAGTCACGCTTGAGAGTGGCGTCGGCCGCTCCCTCGGCCTCTGTCTCCTGCTCAGTCAGGGTCAGCAGGATGCCGTTGCCGAGGAAGATCAGCCGGCCCCCAGGGCGCAGCAGCCGGGCGGCCTCGGGGATCCAGACGTACGGATCACACCAGATGGCCGCGCCGAACTCGCTGATGGCGATGTCGAAGCTGGCGTCGGGAAGGGGCACCTCCTCGGCGTTGCCGAAGATGAGCGGGAAGTGCAGGTCGTGCTCATCCTGGAGCGCGCCCGCGGTGGCCAGCTGCGCCTGCGAGCCGTCGATACCGGTGACCCGCGCGCCGCGACGCGCCAGCCATGCCGACACGTACGCGGTGCCGCAGCCGAGCTCGATGACGTCGAGGCCGTCGACATCATCGGGGAGGATGTGCGCCTCGGACTCGGGGATGCTGAACATGCCCCAGCTCGGCTCTGACGCCGCCCAGTTGCGGCGGGCGGTGGCGACGTACTGAGGAGCGATCTCATCCCAGTAGGCGCGGTTGCGGGCGACGTGGTCGTCGGAACCGATGGACATCGGCGCACTGTACTGTGCGCGTCAGCGACGGCACAGAGGAGCGCGACGAGCGTGGCCACATTCATGGTTCTGCAGCACCGATCCGGACCACGATGGAACGCGTCGCTGCCCATGGAACAGCAGTCGGAGTGGCCCGCCCACGCGGCGTTCATGGACGGCCTCGTCGACGACGGCTTCGTCACGCTCGGTGGACCGCTGGCCGACGAGCACCGCGTCGTGCTGGTCGTCCACGCGGAGTCGGAGGACGCCGTCCGGGCCACGCTCGCTGCCGACCCGTGGTTGGGAAGCCACCTCGTGATCACCGCGATCGAGCCGTGGACCATCCGGCTCGATGGGCGGACCGTCGCTAGCTGAACTGGGTCACTGACAGGAGGTTGTCGTCAGGATCCCGGAACCAGGCTATTCGACCACCGCTCGGCGCCGTCCAGACACCGAGTGCGTCCTGCGACATGCCATCGAAGCGGACGAAATCCACGCCCCGTTCGGCAAGCTCGCCCACGCTGGCTTCAATGTCGGCCACGGCCCACCCCAGCACCGTGTACGGGGCCGGGGACACCTGGGCGGCTACGGTGACTCGCAATTGCGTCCCGTGAGCGTCGAAGACGCACGCGTAGGGAGTCTGTTCGAGCAGCCGCAGCCCGAGCGTCGTCTCGTAGAACGCGCGGGCGCGCTCGGCGTCCGACGTCGCAACGAAGGCGACCAGGTCACTCGACTCGAGCATCGCTCCGAGCCTACTCTGTGAGGCACCTTCGTGCCTTGACCGGGTGCGCATGCAGCGGTAGCCGCGTACCTTGTGTCGAAGTCGGCATGCGACTCACAGATTTCAGGAAGCGCTACAGCAATCGCGTCGGATACCGGCGACGGGGCGTGGCTTCGCCGAGCGGCTGTTATTCTCGGTTGTAACAGTGACCGGTCAGGACGTCGATGATGCCGACTCGAACAAGCGGAGTTCTCGATCACCTCGAAGACACGGACCTTTGGCGCACCCGACTGGGGCGGCGCACGGTCCTGACAGCCAGCGGCGCGATCCTTGCCGCGCTGACAGGGTGTGCACCCGTCCTCAGGGCCTCCTCGCTTGCAACCGATTCAACTGACAGCAATGGGATCAGGCACCTAAGCGCGCACTCCATCGCCGGGGTCGCTCCCGCCCCGGCGCCGTATCCAATCCCGCCGCCGCGGCCCGGTCCCGCAGTCTTCATCTCGCGCGGTCCGGACAACACCAATACCCTCGCGCTGACCATCGACGACGGGACATCTGCGGCAGTGGTTGCCGCGTACGTCGCGTTTGCTTTGGAGACCGGCTTCGCACTGACCTTCTTTCCCAACGGCAGCGTCCGCGGGAACTGGGAGACGCGTGCGCACTCGCTGCGGCCGCTGATCGAACGCGGCCAGGTCCAGATCGGCAACCACACGTGGTCCCACGTCGACCTGCAGAAGATGAACGACACCGCGATTCGGGCGGACCTGGAGCGTAACGAACAGTGGATTCAGAGCACATTTGGCGTCACCAGCCGTCCGTGGCTGCGGCCCCCGTTCGGCAGCCGCAACACTCACACAGATGGCGTCGCCGCGTCGCTGGGCTTCACACACATCGTCAACTGGAGTGGGACCTTCGGGGACTCCGGTGTCAAGACTGCCGCGCAGATCCTGGGCGCGGCGGGGCTATACGGCCACCCGGGGGCCATCGTTCTCGGCCACGCCAACCACCCGGCGGTCACCCTTCTGTTTGACCAGCTGCGCGCGAAGTTCGCCGCCGAGGGACTCACCCCCGTCACCCTGGACCAGATGTTCGGCACCTCGCGGAGGGTTGGCTGAGCTCGACCAGGTGAGCACGACGGGTGAGTCGCCGTCGGCGCGGCACAACAGCTATGGTGCGGGCAGAATCCGACACCGCTTGTGGCGCTCGTGCGCAGTTGTCCGCGCGATACTAGTCGCGGGCAGGAGTGCCAGAGGAGGATAGGCGCGCCCAACAGCGCGGCGTGACAAGTCCTGAGTTCTGGCGAGACCTGGGCATACGAACCGATACCCGGTTCAACGTCGGCTAGGAGCCGGTGGCGCTGGTACCCCCGGCAGGACTCGAACCTGCGACTCACAGAGTTTAGGAAACTCCGGCTCTATCCAACTGAGCTACGGGGGCGCGGCGTCATTGTCGCGCGGTGCGCGGCGAGTGGGGTCGGCTTGTTGTCCGCGTCCTGTCCGCTGAGCGCGGATAGGGTGCGGGGCTGTGAACGATGGAGCGGTGCCGCGAGCACGGTCGCGGCGAGGTGACCTGCTGGTGCTGAGCGCGCTGGTGGTGGCGTGGCTGCTGCCGTGGTCGCTGCTCACCGCTGCTGCAATGGTGAGCGGTGGCCACCCGGTGATCGCGCCGCTCGACTTCATCAACCCGGTGCGGCTGGTGAGCCTGTACCGCGCCGACGGCAACGCCATCGTCTGGTGGCACCTGGTCGGTGCCGCCGCGCCCGCGCACGTGTGGTTGTTCGTCGGCTTCATCGTGAGCGCGGTGCTGGTGATGGTCGCCGGGGTTGTCGGCGGAGTGCTGGCGTGGACCGGCGGCATCCCTGGCATCGGCGCCACACGGATGCTGGTGCCGGGGCGGTTGCAGCGCACCTCGCGCTGGGCGACGTGGCGCGACCTGCGCGCGCTGCAGGTACGATCACCGCGCGCCGGCGCGCTGGTGCTCGGTCGGCGCGGGACACACCTCATCGCCACACAGCCGGAGACATCGGTGCTGGTGATCGGCCCGACGCGCAGCGGCAAGACCTCGGGTCTGGTGGTGCCCAACCTGCTGGAGTGGCAGGGCCCGGCAATCGTCACCTCGACGAAGAGCGAGCTGGTCGACCTGACCGCCGCGCATCGCCGATCTGTGGGCCCGGTGGCGGTGTATGACCCCACCGGTGAGGTGGGGCCCAGCGCCGACACGGTGAGCTGGTCACCACTGGCGGGATGTGGGTCACTCGACGTCGCCTGGACGGTGGCCGCGTGGTTGTGCGCCGGGCTGCAGCAGGGCGGCGCGCGCGGCGACAATGACTGGGCGCACTGGGCGGAGTCCGGCAAGCTGCTGATCGCGCCGCTGCTGTACACCGCGGCGGCGTGCGACCGCACCATCGTCGATGTGCGCGACTGGATCGCTTGCTTCGACCTGGACACGCCGATGGCGCTGCTGCAGCAGCTGGCGACGGCGCAGCCCGGTCGCGACGCCGACCCGGAGCGCGCCATGGCCATGCTCACATCCGTCGACCAGCGCCCCGAGAAGGAACGCGGCACAGTGTTCTCCACGGTGATGCGCATCTTCAACGTGTTCAACGAGCGCGCGGTGGCGGCGTCGGCGACGACGTCGGGCTTCGATCCCGACCGGTTCCTGCGCGAGCGCGGCACACTGTACCTCTGCACGCCACGCCAATCACCAGAGCGCATCGCCTCGCTGTTCGTCGGCATCCTCATGACCGTGGTGACGCGCGCGTACACGCTGGCGGCGCGCCAGCCGGGGGGGCGGCTGCAGGCTGAGCTGGGACTGTTTCTCGACGAGCTGGCCAATGTCGTGCCCATCGAGGAGCTGCCGGCACTGGCCTCGCAGGGCGCGGGGCGCGGCGTCGTGCTGATGTCGATCATCCAGGACTTCTCGCAGCTGCGTGCGCGCTACGGCGCGGACCGGGCCAACTCCATCCTCAACAACCACGGCTGCAAGATGGTGCTGCCCGGGATCAGCGACCCCGAGACCACCGACGTCGTCGCCAAGCTGGTGGGGCGGGGCGTGTACACCGACGTGCAGGTGAGCCACAACGAGGGGCGGGCATCACGCTCCTACTCGCTCCGACGGGATCAGATGGCCTCGCCCGATGCACTGCGCCAGCTGCCCGACGGCACCGGCGTGGTGCTGTACCGCGGCAAACCACCCACCATCGTGCGCCTGCGCCCCTGGTATGCCGAGCGGCGCCTGGCCGAGCTGGTTCGCGGGGACGCGGCTCCGGCGGCGTGAGTCTGCGGCCGGCTCAGGTCCAGTCGGCGGGCTCGCCGGCGGCGCGAAAGGCGTCGGCGCGGCTGACGAAGTCGCGCATGGCCACGACGCGACCGTCGCGGACGGTGTGGACGATGAACACCTGGTCGCCGAGCTCGGCCCACGGCGCCTCGCGGAACCGTGGCCCGGCCACGCCGAGGATCACCGCGTCGCCGGCGGCGATGAGCTCGAGATGGGCGATGCCGCCGTCGTCGTGCTGGAAGCTGCGCCGCACGTTGTGCAGCACCTCGTCGCGGTTGTTGCAGACCAGCTCGTCGGTCACGCCGTGGTGCACCACCGCCGGGTCGAGCAGCTCAGTCACCGCGTCGATGTCACGGCGCCGGCGCGCGTCGACGAGCGCGAAGACCACCTGCATTGGATCCTGAGTCACGGACGTATAGTGACGCACAGTGCGTGGGTTGCTGGCGTCGGTGATCGCGGCCGTCATCGTCCCCGCCTGCCTGGCGGGCTGCGGCTCCACGCCCACGGTCAGCTACCCGCGCTACCAGTTCGCGTGCTGCGACGCCTTCAACCCTCAGCAAATCTGGCACCCGGGCCAGACGTTGACACTGTCCTGGACCTCGGCGTCGGCCGTGCAGACGAGCACGGCACAGGGAGAGACGGTGACGCTGACGGCAACGCTCAGCGGACCGTACCCTGACGCGGACACTCTGAAGTCCGGCGTCAGCGCCACCAGGACTCTCAAGGCAACCCCGATCACCGCCAACGACAGCCAGCCCGGCACCTTCACCAGCAGCATCGCGCTGCCGGCCGACCTGCCGGCCGGGTTCTACAACCTGAGCACGGCAAACACCTACGCCAGCGGCGAAACGTCGGGTGCGACGGTCATCCAGGTGGGCTAGCCCGCGTCAGACCGAGCGGTACTCCGCGGCCGCGATCTTCATCTCCGCGACCATGGCGTCGACCGTCGAGGGCATGACCCCGCGGATGCTCATCGAGCGGATCTCCTCGAGGACGGAGTCGAGCGGGCGCTGCTCGCGGGCGGCCTCGTCGAGGATGGTCTCCACGCGCGACGCCGACAGCTGGAGGCGCCGCTGCGCGATCGAGCGCAGGTCGCCGAGCATGTCCCCCACCGACGGTCGCGCCGCCGTCGACGCCGGCCGGCCGGTCAGCGGGCTTCCCGACGATCCACCCTTCTCGGGCTCGTCGCGCCACGGCGTCTGCCACGGCGCCACCCAGGTGAGGTCGGGGAGGGCGTCGTCGACGACCGACCGGCCCGCCGGCCCGACCGGGCCCGGGCCGGACTGCGCGGGCTCGCTCTCCCTCTGCCGTTCCCGCTCCCGCTCGCGGTCCTTCTGCTCGGCGCCGCTCTCGTGCGCGCCGGGCGCGCTCGAGCGTGGGTCGCCGCGCGCCGCGCCGTTGCCGCGGTCGCCGGTGGCGAGTGGGTCCGACGCCAGCGAGGCGGGGGCCGAGCGCCCGGATCCGGCGTCCGCGAGCTGCCCACCGGTGGCCATGGCCGTGGCGGCGAACGACGCCGCGTTGAGGCGGCGGACCCGGATGCTGCCGTCGCGGTTGGAGGCCATCGCCTCGAGCAGGGCGGGATCGCCGAAAGAGGGATGGATGTCCGTGTACGAGAGCGCCTGCTGGCCGATGGCCACGCAAGTGACTCCGCGTCCCGCCGGAGTGAAGATCTCGACCGCATAGGCGCCGCCGCGGCGGCTGAAGTCAGCGAGCAGGTTGGGCCACTCCACCCAGTCGAGGCGAAGGTCGCTGTAGATGATCTCGCCGCGCAGCAGGGCCTCGCAGACGTCGACGAGCAGCGGGTCGAGACGATGAGCGGTGACCACAGCCTCGGCCCAGCCTTGCACCTCCGAGAAGACCCCCTCTCCGGTGCGCGCGGTGGCGCCACTGAAGGCGTGCGCCTCGACGAGCGCGCCGTCGCGGACGAGGACCACCGCACCGCGGTCGCGGTCGCGCACCACCAGGCAGCCGTGGGCGAGGGCGGGCGCAAGCGCCTCCATGACCACGGCCTGCAGGGGAATGGCGTCGAAGAGCACGTCGCCGCGGGGGAGCAGCGGGATGGGATCAGCGATGCGGGACGTCTGGAGGTTCGGCTGATCGCTCATGCGGTCTCTTCCTGAAAACTGCCGACAGTTCTCCGTAGGTTACGGAACGGCGCTCGGGGGGCGTCGGGATGCGCGGCGCTCGACGACCAGGCGTGAGCCGACGATGACGAGCCAGGTGAGCACCAGCGCTCCCAGCCAGAGCGTGGCTGTGACGGCCAGGGCGTCGTCGGCGCGCTGCTCGACAACCCGCAGCGAGCGACCCGCGAGCACGGTGCCGCCGTGGAACGCCACCACCACGGCGGCGATTCGCACGCCGTTGCGCGGCTGCCACGTCACCCGGTCCTCGGCAACGCGGGCGCTGGCCGACACGCCCTGCGGCGGCACCGGCACCGTGCCGTCGAGCCTGCCCGAGGAGGCCAGCGGCTTGTCGCCGGCGTCGTAGACGATCACGAACGGCGCCAGCGATCGAGCGATGTCGACCGGGACGCTGCTGGTCGGCACCACGCTGCTGGCGGGGGCGCCCGCGTCCAGCCGTGCGCCAGCGTCCTCGGCGAGTTGGATCTGCGGGTCGTTGGCGGCGCTGCGAAGGTTCTGCTGGTCCAGCCCATAGGCGACACCGGCCGCAAAGGTGATCACCACCGCGAACGGCAACCACGTCAGCAGGCTGCGGAGCAGGCGATGACCCATGGCAACGGCTCAACGCCCCGGGTGACCCTTTGGTTTCCGAGACTGTCCCCCGGCGCGCAGCCCTACACTCAGGCAGACATGACCGAGAACCGCACCGGCACCGACCCGGCGACCATCACCGTCGCCGACGTGATGGTGTCCAACGTGCTGGTGGTGCACTCCGGCGACAGCATCGACGACGCCGTGGCGCTGATCGTCGACAGCCGCATCACCGGCGTCCCCGTGGTCGACGATGAGCACCACATCCTCGGGATCGTCGCCGAGTCCGACGTGCTCGGCAAGCCGGGCCAGACCGTCGACGAGGTGATGACCCGCGACGTCATCACCACCACCGAGAACGCCACGCTCGACTCGGCCGCCGAGATCATGCTGACGCGCCGCATCCGCCGCCTGCCGGTGGCTCGCGACGGCAGGCTGGTCGGCATCCTCACCCGCGCCGACCTGCTCCGCCACGTGCGTCACACCCACTGGACGTGTGACTGGTGCGCCAACAACGTGATCGGCCTGCGTCGCCCCAATGCGTGCCCGCAGTGCGGCGGCGAATCGTGGACGTTCGAGGTGGTGCCGCGCTGATGGCCGCGACCCAGACGCCCAAACGGCCCGCCTCGACGACACCGAAGGGCGGGCTGGAGGGCATCGTTGCCGGGCGCAGCGCGCTCTGCGACATCGACGGACGCACGGGACGACTGCTCTACGCCGGCTACGACATCGTCGACCTCGCCAAGGACTCGAGCTTCGAGGAGACGTGCTGGCTGCTCTGGCACGGCGAGCTGCCCAGCAAGGAGGAGCTGCAGGGGCTGCGCGCCGAGCTGGGCGCCAACCTCGACCCGCGCGCCTCGGTCTGGGACATCGCGGCCGACGCACCGGACAGCGCCGACCGCATGGACCTGCTCCGAACCCAGGTGTCGCTGCTGGGCATGTCGGACCCCGACGTCGCCGAGAACAGCGACGACGCCAACCGCGCCAAGGCGACACGCCTGGTGGCGCAGACCCCCGCCCTGATCGCCACCAGCGAGCGCATCAGCGCGGGGTTCGCGCCCGCCGACGTCGACCCCGAGCAGAGCATCGCGTGGAACTTCCTGCATCTCCTCCACGGCGAGGCGCCCGAGCCGGCGGACGTGCGCGCGTTCGACGTCTGCCTCATCCTTCATGCCGAACATGGCATGAACGCTTCGACGTTCGCGGCGCGGGTGACCGCGGCGACGCTCAGCGACATGCATTCCGCGGTGGTCAGCGCGATCGGCACGCTCAAGGGCCCGCTCCACGGTGGCGCCAACGAGCGCGTGATGGAGCTGCTCCGCGACCTCCCCGACGTCGCCGGCACCCGCCAGCACGTCGAGGCGATGCTCGCCGCCAAGCAGCGCATCATGGGCTTTGGCCACCGTGTCTACCGAACCGAGGACCCGCGCGCCACCATCCTGCGTGAGTACAGCCGCGAGCTGGGCGAGCGCCACGGCGAGAAGAAGTGGTACGAGCTGACCGTCGCGGTCGAGAAGGCAGTGCACGAGACCAAGGGCCTGTACCCCAACGTCGACCTCTACTCGGGCTCGGTGTACACCTCGCTGGGGATCCCGCAGCGGCTGTTCACGCCGATCTTCGCGATGTCGCGCATGGCGGGCTGGACGGCGAACGTGATGGAGCAGCACCGCGACAACCGGCTGATCCGCCCCGACAGCGAGTACGTGGGGCCGGCGCCGCGCGACTACGTGCCAACCGAGGCGCGCTGACCCGCAGCGCTGCGCTTCTCCTCGTCGCGCGCGCGCAGCCAGAGACGCAGGGTGCGTCTCTCGCCCTTGACGTCGAGCTCGATGAAGCCGGCGTCGTCAAAGCCGCACGCGGCCGCCACCTTCTCCGAGGCGGTGTTGCCGGGCAGCGTGGTGAGCTCGAGCTCGTCGATGTCACTGCTCGCGAACGTCCAGTCGCAGAGCATCGCCAGAGCGCGGCGGGCGACACCGTGCCCGCGCGCGGCCGCGAGCAGCCAGTAGCCCACCTCGGCCTTGTCGCGAGCATTGATCCACACGGTGACCAGCCCCGCCGGTGACAGCTCGGGCAGGCACACCTGGAGGCGCACCACACGCTCGTTGCCTGCCCATCCAGCCACCACCAGGCCGGCGTCGAGCAGCGTCATGCCCTGGGGCACCTGCGTCCAGCGGGTGATCTCGTCGTCGTACGACGCAGCCACGAGCAGCGCGGGGATGCCGGAGTCCAGGGGAAGCAGCGTCAGCTCACCGTCGTGGAGGCTCGACGGCGTGGCCAGCGCTGCGATCACCCCTCCGATGCGGAGTGGAAGTGATCCGAGATCTGCTGCCAGCTCGCCGAGTTGGCGCCCCCCGGCAGCGGCGTGTTGCCGTCGAAGTAGTGCACGGCGCCGGTCTGCGTGTTGCGGTACTCGCCGGCGCTCACGATCGTCCCGGCAGTGAAGCGCACTCCGGTGGACGACGGCGAGCCCGGCTCGCTGCGCCGGCCGGCGCTGCCGCGGCTGTGCTCGGGATGGTGGTGATCGGACACCTGCTGCCAGCTGGAGGAGTTGGCCCCGCCGGGCAGCGGACTGTTGCCGTCGAAGTAGCGGGTGGCACCCGTCTGCACGTTGCGGTACTCGCCGGCGCTCACCACTGTGCCGGCGGAAAAGCGAACGCCAGTGGAGGATGGGCTGCCGGGCTCGCTGCGCACCGCCGGGCGGCCGCGCCCGCTGTTGGGATGGTGCTGATCGGAGATCTGCTCCCAGGCGGCGGAGTTGACCCCGCCCGGAATGGGCGAGCTGCCGTCGAAGTAGCGGGTCGCGCCCGTCTCGACGTTGCGGTATTCGCCGGGGCTGACCACCATCCCGGGGCGGAAGCGCACCCCGTGGTCGGTCTTGTTCTGTGCCATGTCAACATCCTACGCCAGCTCTGGTTATCACGCGGGGTGCATGAAGGTGGTAGGAGTCACCGCATGTGTGCCGAGGCTGCGGTGGGACCGACGCTCCAGGGCGAGGTGGTGGGGCTCCGCCCGGTTACCGTGGCTGACGGCCCGCGACTGACGGAGATCCTCGCCGAGCCGGCTGTGGCGGAGTGGTGGGGACGATGGGACCTCGAGCGCGTGCAGGCCGAGCTGATCGCGCGCGACGACCGTGACCTCACCGTTGTGCTCGCCATCGAGGCCGACGGCGAGGTGATCGGGCTCATCCAATACCTCGAGGAGGAGGACCCCGAGTACCACAGCGCCGGCATCGATATCTCGCTGCATCCGGACTGGCACCACCGCGGCCTCGGGGCGGATGCGCTGCGCACCCTGGGGCGGTACCTGATCACCGACCGTGGCCATCACCGGCTCACCATCGACCCCGCCGCGGACAACCCGCGCGCCATCCGCTCCTACGAGCGCGTCGGATTCCGGCCGGTCGGGGTGATGCGGCGCTACTCACGCGCGCCGGACGGGACGTGGCGCGACGGACTGATCATGGACCTGCTCGCCGAGGAACTCACCTAGGCTGCAGGTCGCCATACAGCGCGATGTACTGCTCGGCGACCACGTCGATGCCGCAGAACGCGCGCAGCGCCGGGACGTTCTCCTCGACCCAGCGCCGCTCGGTGTCGTGGTCGACGAGGACGGCGACGGTCTGCTCGACGGCACGCGCTAGGACGTCCTCGCGC
>NZ_JAEKNS010000134.1:0-63443 GCF_016464765.1 Candidatus Aeolococcus gillhamiae
ATAGGGGGAGATCGTGGTCCCGAAGATGGCGACAAGGCCGCCCAGGTAGGCCTTGCTCATGCTGAGGTGGGGGATCGCCAGATTGGAAATGACTGCGCGCCAGTCCACGTGTACTACAGCCAGCACGGCGATGTAGGCGAACAGTGAAAGTGTCAGAAACCTGAGCAGCCTTGAATACTGGTGATACTGAATGAAGACTTCCAGCACCAGGACGGCGACCGTGATGGTGATGAGGAGAGGAACGAACGGAACGGGAATCACCAGGCGTAACGACGCGGCCATGGAACCAAGGTCGGCCCCAATGTTGAATGTGTTGGCCGCGGTGACGAGGAGCGCTGCGAAGTAGAGAACGGGTGCCGCGAAGTTCTTCTTGACCAGCGACGCAAGACCTTCACGCCCCGCCAGACCAAGACGGCCGGCCAACTCCTCGACCGCGGCTGCGAGAAACAGCGATATGGGAACCGTCCACAGCATCGCGAGCCCGAACTGCGCGCCGAGCTGGGAGTAGGTCCCGATCCCCGAGGGATCATCGTCGGCCGCGCCGGTAATCAACCCCGGGCCGAGGTGGCGGAAGGGGGTCAGTCGGCCTCGTCGGCGACTCCTTGGATGCACAAGGGGATGACGACCGGATCCCGCTAACGGTTGGCGTCGCGCCCTCACAACCCGAGCAGACTAACCGTCGGAGCAGCCGGAGCAGCCGGCGCAGCCGGCGCAGCGGTGTCTGGGGTTCGTCGAGCCAGGGCCATCTGCAGCGCTGCCAGTGGCAGCTCGGTGCGGTGGTGGTCGGCCATTGGCTGAAGATCGTGGTGTCGACCGCTGCCTCCCCAGCAGCAAAACCGCGAGGCTGCCGGCGGGTAGGGAAGTGGGCGCAGCGATGACGTGCTCAGCGGCCGCGGTATACAGCCGATCGAAAGCTACTCGAACTCGGGACGCAAAATCTCGAATCTAGTGCTCCTAACAGGGTTTTCGGCGACCTTGAGATCAAATGGCAGCACGTTGCTTCCAAGCTGGATGTCGCCGGTTCGAGTCCGGTCTCCCGCTGTCAGTCTCTCCCTCACACCGGAGCACTAGTCTGGCTTCGGGTGGGGGTTTGACCCAGTCTCCCGCTGGCCGACGCGTGCCTTTTTGGAGATCTGTCAGCCCTCTCCCGAGAACAGAGGGCGCCGATGGAACGAGCGTGACCTCATAGGAGCCTGACCAGACGTCCCATAACAGTCGTGTCCGCTCGCCCACCGGTGCCAGCCATCCGTCCTTGGAGGGAGCCGATGACCGGGTCTAGCGTGGCACAGCAGATCATCGTGGGGGTGGACACCCACAAGGACGTGCACGTGGCCGCAGCCATCGATGTGCACGGGCGACTTCTTGGTCACCGTTCCGTGGCCACGTCAGAGAAGGGCTGCAGCGCTCTCCACCAGTGGGCGCTGTCCTTCGCGCCGTTGGTGCGGTACGGCGTCGAGGGCACGGGCTCGTATGGCGCTGGCCTGGCCCGCTTCCTGCAGGCACAGGGCAGCGCGGTGGTGGAGATCCGGGGACCAAACCGCAAGCTACGCCGTGATCGCGGGAAGTCCGACACCATCGACGCCGAGGCTGCCGCCCGCGCCGTGTTGGCAGGCACGTCGGAGATCACGCCGAAGGCCGGTGGCAACTGGGTCGAGCAGTTGCGAATCCTTCGCGTGGCACGGCGTTCCGCCATCCAGGCGCGCACCCAGACCATCAACCAGATGTACGCGGTGGTAGTCGGGGCGCCTGCCGATCTCCGCGACCAGCTGAACAGGCTCTCGCGCCACGAGCTGATCGCTCAGGCCGCGCACTTCCGCATTGCAGAGGTCGACAACGTGCGCTCCACGGTGCGCTGGACGCTGCGCCTTCTCGCCCAACGGCACCAGGCACTCACCGCCGAGATCGTCACCATCGACAGCGTCGTTTCGCCACTGATTCGCGCTCACGCGGGTGCACTGCTCGAGCTCTGCGGTGTTGGAACCGAGGTCGCCGGCGCCCTCCTCGTCGTGGCAGGCGACAACCCGCAGCGCCTGCGGTCGGTCTGAGGCCTCCTTCGCCGCCCTATGCGGCGTGTCCCCGCTTCCCGCCTCGTCAGGCAAGACGCAGCGGCACCGCCTCAACCGCGGCGGCGACCGGCAAGGCAACACCGCTCTCTGGCGCATCGCCTTCACCCGGATGAACTGCGACCCGCGCACCCGCGCCTACGTGAGCCGGCGCACCTCTGAAGGGCTCTCCAAGCGCGAGATCCTCCGCTGCCTCAAACGCTACATCGCACGCGAGGTGTTTCAAGTGCTTCAGCGCACCGGCTTGACATGACATAGGAGCATCTCTGTACCAGCGGATTGACGTCGGGTCGCGACCAAGCGGCGGCGCTCCTCATCCTGGGCGCTTACCAGGCGCTGTCGCGAATGGCCCGCACCGTCGAACGCCGTTCCTGGTCGATCTCGGTTTGGGGAGGGCGCTGAAGCAACCGGCTTGCGACTGACGCCCGCCGCTTTGTCAGTAAGCGGGCTGGCCGAGGAGCTCCCGGCAGGCCACGCCGAATAGCCACCGCTCGTACTGCTCGGGTGACCATCCGCGCTCCCGGACCAACGCCCGATAGACGTCCGTTCCGGCCAGCGCGTAGATCGTGTCGACCGCCTCGTCGAATGTGAGTGTGCTGCGCAGGGCGGCGTGGCTCGCGAGCGAAGTCATCCCCCGCCGGACACCCTCCAGGTGCCCCTCCTGCCAGAGCCGCCACGTCGTGGCCAGGCCCTCGTTCGTCCCCTGAGCGTTGCGCAGGATGTCTCCAACGAGCCACGAGCGCTCGTTGACCAGGCGGATGATGTGTGCTGCGGTGCGGAGTTGCTCGACCGGGTCCCCCTCGTGCTCCACCTGCTCGACGCTCAGATCGGGGCTCGTCACCACGTCATCGGCAAGAGCTGCCACGAGGGCTGCCTTGCCCGGGAAGTACAGGTACAGGGTGGCCAGGGAGACCCCGGCGTGGCGAGCAACACCCTGCATCGTCACGGCTGCGAAGCCGCTCTTCGCGAAGAGCTCCCCGGCCGCCACGATGATGCAGCGACGAGTGGCATTCGCCTGCTCGTCCCGCTGGGGCGATTTGTACGCGCGGGCCGGCTTGACGGACATCGTGAGCCACTATACGATGCCTCTATCTAATTGGAAACAGCGTCTAGGGAATTGCGGTGGGAGCGTTCGAGCTCTAACCCCAGCCTGTGAATGAGGAGACGGTCATGGTTCCTGCTCACAAGATGCCGTGGCCGGCCGCGCTGGGGACGTGGCCATGGCCGCGAATGCGGCCCCCAACCTCAGCGGGACAGCAGGATGCCATCACCATGGTCCCGACGAGGCTCGGTGATCTCAGCGTGCAGGTGTGCGGTGCCGGCCCGACCGCCGTGCTGTGGCACAGTCTCTTCGTCGACTCCACGACCTGGGAGCAGGTGCGCAAGCCCTTGTCGGCCGCTCGCCGACTGCTCATCATCGACGGCCCGTCGCACGGCGGCAGTCCGGGCCCCGGCCGCATTTTCACGATCGAGGAATGCGCGGACGCCGCCCGCGCCGTCCTCACCCACTTCGGCGTAACCGAGCCTGTCGACTGGGTGGGCAATGCCTGGGGCGGCCATGTCGGCATCCTCTTTGCTGCCACCTCGCCGGAGCGCTGCCGAAGCCTTGTCACCATCGGCACACCGGTCCATGCCCTGACGCGCGCAGAGCGGCCAAAGTGCCGTGCACTGGTCGCGGCTTATCGCCTGACGGGTCCGATGCGGTCGCTGGTCAACGCTGTCACCGACGCGCTACTCGGCCCCCGCAGTGCTGACCGCGATCCCGCGTCTGCCCGGCTCGTCGGTGATGCCTTCCGACATGCAGCGCGGCGTGGGATGTACCTCGCCATGCGATCGGTGATGCTCAACCGGCCCGACCTGACGTCGGCGCTTCGCGTTGTCTCCGCTCCGACGCTGGTCGTCGCGGGAGCTGATGATTCCATGTGGACGCCGGACCGGGCCCGAGCCGCAGCCGCCCTACCATCACGGGGCGCCTGCCGCGTGGTCCCTGGCGCTGGACACGTCGCCCCACTCCTCGACGATGCCTCCGCCCTGGCCGAGCTCATCACCATCTTCTGGAGGGACCACCTGCCACGCTCGACACCGTGAAGGTTAGTCTCGGGGCATCCGGTAGTTTGGTGTTTTCGGCTATCCGTACGAGAAACGCCTTCTGCATCAACAGCTTGGGTGACACCATGCCTTCCAAGCTGGATGTCGAGGGTTCGAGTCCCTTCTCCGCTTTCCCGCCGTTCCCTTCGGACGGACCGCGGGTGATGACTGCTCGACATCGCGAGGTTTTGGCCTCCCACTTGCCCGTTGAAGCCACGGTGCACGAAGAGCGTCACAACAGTTGGCCTTCACGCCGTGATTCAAGAGGGCTCGCGGTGGCGTGTTTACCCGCCAGGTCGAGGTCGCGGCTGATCGCCCTCATGCCCTCCCCGGCGAGCGCACCACGGCGACCCCGTAAGCCTGTGCTCATCGCTGAACTTTCGACGTTCCGTCAAGCCATCTGGGCCTAGTGCGCAGGGTTGACCCCACATCAAGGTGGTCAGTCGACTGCCCAACCGCCGGCGGCAGTGGCTGTTGAACAGTCGACCATGGGTCGACACGGGACGGTGCGCTTACAGTGGTGGACCATGGCCGCATCGACATCGACACCGCCGGGTCCACCGGAGCCTGTGGGCAGAAATAGCAAGGGCCGCGACGCGGCCACCAGCTACAAATGGGACCGCCTGAGTCGGCCGGTTCAGGTGCTCGTCGGCGTTGGGGTCGCCACTGGGGTGGTGGTCATCTATAACGGCGCTTCGGGCTTGATCGGTCACGTATTCAACGTCGTCCTGCTGTTCCTCTTCGCGTCCGTCGTCGCGCTGATTCTCAACCCGGTGGTCGATCTTCTGCAGCGCCTGCCCGGGTTCCGCAGTCACCGCGGACCAGCCGTGCTGGCTCTCTACCTGGTGATATTTTCGGCGATCGGTGGAGTGGTCGCGCTGGTCATTCCCAACCTCGTCGACCAGGCCAAGCATATTCCCCAGCTGGTGAGCCAGTTGCAGCATGGCTTGGCGGACCGGGGGATCGACGTCAACCTCGGGGCGGTGCTGCCCTCAAGCTCGTCGCTACCAGGCAACGCCGTCTCGGTGGTGGCCGGGGTGGCCACCACCGTTGCGGACATCATCCTGGTGGTCGTCATCTCCATCTACCTGCTGATCGATGGCCGTGGACTTGTCGCCACGATGCGCAACCTCTTTCCAGAGAATCCGCACCGATTCGATTTTGCTCTCCTGGCAACTGGGTCGACGATGGCCGCTTACGTGCGGGGACAGTCCCTGATGTCACTGATCATCGGTGCATACACGGCCCTCACTCTGACGCTCATCGGGGTCCACTACGCCATCGTTATCGGCGTCGCCGCCTTCCTCCTGGAGTTCGTGCCCATCATCGGTGCGATCCTGGCGATGGCGCTTGCCGTGGTCGTCGCGCTCCTCCAGGGTCCGCTGGTCGCGGGCCTTGCGGCGATCGCGGGACTCGTCGGCCACGCGCTTGAGGCGTACGTGGTAGGACCCCGCATCGCCGGACACGTGACCAAGCTGCACCCGCTGGTGGCCATGGCGGCCCTCCTCATTGGGGCGGACGTTGGCGGCATCCTAGGTGCCCTGTTTGCCGTGCCCTTGGCTGCCATCGCCAACATCTTCCTCGGAGCCTTTTACCGCTCTCGAAGGGGCGAAGTGGCCATCACCACCGCGGATGACGGCACCGTGGACGCCGAGAGCCTGCCACGGCTTGGCGACGAGATCGAGGCCGTCGAGGACGCGGGCGTGGAAGGAAGGCCCGTCCCGCACTTCCGAGACGCTGCCGACGGCGCAGAGTGAGTTGCGGGCGGTAGAAGGCAGGAAGCAGCCGGCGCCGCATGGATCGCTGCGAAGCTCCCTGATTCCGGTCGACCGCCCCGTCCCCAGCCGAGGGTCGAGGTCCGTTGCTTTGGAAGGGTCGAAGAGCTGAGAATGGGTCCTATCGCACTACAATTTCTTGATAGTGGCCGTAACAAGGAGATTACCCATGGCTCAGACCAACACCGTCGCTCGCTCGCTCCATGACTTGGGCCTCGCTGCCTGGTTCGGAGGCTCGCTGATGGGAGTCGTCGGCGTCAACAAGTCCGCAACCGCGGGTACCTCACGCGATCAGCGCGCCAGAGTGGCCGACGCTGCGTGGGCGGCGTGGACGCCGATCAACGCGGCCGCCATAGCCGTCCACACCGTCGGAGGCGCCATGCTGGTCGCGAACAACAAGGGAAGGCTCGCCGGTCAGCGCGGCGTGTTGGCATGGACCATCGGCAAGGGCGCGCTGACCCTCTGTGCTTTGGGCGCGACCGGGTATTCGCGAATCCTCGGGCAGAAAATCATGAACGCTGGGGACGTACCGGTCGAGGATGCTGTCACGCCCGCCTACGAGACGCCCCCAGAGGTCGCGACCGCACAGCGCCAGCTGAAGGTGCTCCAGTACGCGATTCCCGCCCTCACGGGCGGCATCCTGATCGCCAGCGCCCGCATGGGCGAGCAGCAGCGCCCCGCCTCGGTCGCTCAGGGCCTGCTCAAGCGGCTGGTACCAGACAAGCTGGCCGCCTAACGGCCCGGGCGGAGCCACGGTCCCTCTGGCAAGAATGGACGTACGCGTCGGAGGCGGCCGTCTAGTGTGCATGGCAATGGAAACACCCGGTCGCCCCGTGCGAAATGTGGTTCACGGCGAGTACTGCGAGGTTGTCAAGAACAGGCGGCTGAGGGTAGCGGGCATGTCACGCGGCGGGTGGTGGCGAAACAAGCACCGCGGCCTCTTGGCGATCGAAGCAGTCAACCACCAAGGCCCGGAGGCCGAAAGTCGCCCATTGCGGCTGGCCCCGGGTGGCCGCCGGCTGGATGTCGCGCGCTTCGAGTCTCCACCAACCAACTGACCAACGGGTTCAGGTCACGCGACGACCCTCAGACCCCGGTAAGCTCGCGGCACATCTCCAGAAGGTGGCGCTGCACCGCCGGGTCGACTGCCTGCGGCGGCAGCGGCCGGACCTTGCGGTCTTGGATGTACAGCCCCGTTTCACGCCCAAATCGCGGATCCAGTGCGTCGACCAGCTTGGCGGCCGCCTTGGCGGCGGGCTTGAAGGCACTGGCCCTCACGGGACGCAGGAACCACGGCATCCCCTCGCCGGTTGTGCCACGGGTCTTTGTCGGGCCGGGGCAACACACGCGGAAGACGATGTCACGATCGGCGTGCTCGCGCGCGAGGCCGCCCATGACCGTCGCCACGGCGAACTTCGACTGCGTGTATGGGCCGAAGAGCGGCCGGTTGTCCGTCGGGTCGCGCAGGTCTTCGACCTTGAGCGCACGCGTGTGAAGCATTCCCCGCGACCCGACCGTCAGCACAGTACCTGTGCCGCCGCCAGTGACCCGGCGAGCCCCCGCGCCACTTCTGACCGGGCTGGGCTCAGCGGAGCGAGTGTCGGACGAGGTTGCCACCCCCTCGGACCGGCAGCAGACCCGCACGGTCCTCACCTCCTCTACTGCTTCGCGTCCCGCACGAGAGTAGGACCCCGCCCGTCACATCCAGCCGGCCACGGCGGGCGACCCTCTGAAACGCCAACCAACCTGTGGGAGGAGATGCCCAAGCCGAAACCGGCAACATGCACCCTCGAACAGACGAGTGGGCAGCGCAGGCGCATGCAGTACGGACATCCGGGCCGCGGCCCGAGGGCAGGCGATGACGAGATCGAGACACGACCCCACCCCCTGGCGGACGTACCTGTCGGCATTCCACGAGGAGCGCCCAGGAATCACCGAGGAGATCCTTGCTGCGTCGAAGTCGGCGGGACAGAACCCGTACGAGTGGCTCCTGGAGTTGATTCCCCAGGGCGCGAACCTCCTCGACCTTGCCTGCGGCAGTGCACCCCTGTTGAGGGCGGGATGGACAGGCCCCTGGGTCGGCGTCGACCGATCTCCAGCCGAACTCGATGGCGCCCGTGCCAACGGTGGTCACTCCGTCGTCGCCGCCGAGGCAGATGACCTGCCGTTCGACGATCGCTCGTTCGCGGCCGTGGCCTGCTCCATGGCCCTCATGTTGCTCGACCCTCTCGATGACTGTCTCGCCGAGCTGGCCCGCGTGCTTGCTCCCGGCGGGATCGTCGCCGTTCTCCTGCCCGGTGGACCCGGTCCGCTCACTGGCAAAGACATCTGGCGATGGGGCCGCCTGCTCGTCGCACTCCGCCGGACGCGCTTCGAGTATCCGAACGATCGGAGCGTGCACCACCTGGACGAGACCGTCCGAAGACACGGACTGGCGGTCTTGACTGACGACCACCGACGATTCGCATACCCTGTTGCTAGCCGCGACGCAGCCAACCGATTCGTCGACTCGCTCTATCTGCCTGGTGTCCAGCCCGCCAGGGCGCGTGCCGCCGGACGTGTCGCCGACCTTTGGGTTGGGTGCGAGATTGGGATCCCCTTGCGACGAGTCCTCATGGCGGCAGTTGGGGGTGTCCCACGCTGTTGAGGTCGTCGACGTCCTCGCGCAGCTCGCCCGCACTCGCGCGGCCAGCAGCGAACAATCGGGCCACCGCCTGCTGGACGCCGACCGCCATTGAGGGATAGGCGTGGATGGCCTGCGCGAGCCGCCCCGCGAAGGCGTGCACCTGCATCCCAATGGCGAACTCGTGGATGAGCTCACCTGCGTTGGCGCCGACGATGTGCGCCCCGAGCAACGCGCCGCCGGCGGCGTGACCGATCAGCGGCTTCCCCGAAGTGATCACCTTGATCAGCCCCTGCGTCTCGCGGCTGATCACGGCGCGGTCAACGGCGGTGAACGGCAGCGTGCTGACGCGGATGTCGTCGCCGTGCTGGAGTCGCGCCTCGGGCTCGGTGAGCCCAACGTGCGCGATCTCCGGGTCGGTGAAGATGGCCCACGGGACGACGCGGTATGACGCCTTGCGCCGCTTGCCCATCGCGTTGGTGCTGGCCAGGCGACCCTGGTACGCGGCGACGTGGGTGAACGGCATGATCCCGGTGACGTCCCCGGCGGCATAGACCCCGTCGAGAGAGGTCCGCAGGTGCTCGTCGACGATGATCCCCGTCCGTTTCGTCTTGACGCCTGCCCTATCGAGCCCGAGACCGTCGGTGTTGGGCGCGCGGCCGGTGGCGACCAGCAGCGCGTCACCCTCCAGCGTCTGGTCGGCGCCGCCGGCTACCAGACTCACCCGGACGGTGCCTGCCGACGGGGCGACCGCGGTGATCTCAGCGCCAAGGGTGAATCGGACACCTTCGCGGTCGAACGCGGCGCGAATCACGCGTACGACATCGGGATCCTCGCGCGGCAGAAGCTGAGGAGCAACGTCGATCACGTGCACCGCGCTTCCCAGGCGCGCAAAGGCCTGAGCCAGCTCGAGCCCGATCGGGCCGGCCCCGATGATCAGCAGTCGTCGCGGTTGCTGTTTCAGTGCGAAGACACTCTCGTTGGTGAGAAAGTCGACCGTGTCGAGGCCGGGGATTGCGGGTACCGAGGGGCGGCTCCCGGTGCACAGCACGATGCGTGCTGCTTCGACGACGGCGTCGCCGACCTCGATGCTGTGACTGTTGGCGAGCCGCGCATGCCCGAGGCGCACATCGATCCCCGCTGCGCGCAGGTGGGCAGCATCTTCGTAGTGAGCGATGCGCGCGATGGCGTCCTGCACGTGCGCCATCACCGCGGCGAAGTCGACCTCGACCACCGGCACTCGCACGCCGAAATCAGCAGCGCGGCGCGCCGTGTGGCAGACTCGGGCGGCCTCGATGAGCGCCTTGGATGGGACACACCCATTCCACGTGCATTCGCCGCCGAGCTCGCCGGAGGTGATGAGCACGACGCGCTTGCTCGCCGCAGCCGCTGTCTGAGCCGCGGACAGTCCGGCAGCGCCTCCACCGATGACGGCGATGTCGTACTCATCGGTCATGTGCCTCCTCCGGTACCCGTGAAGTCTGCGTCGCGGCTGAACACCAGGCAGGCGTTGTGTCCACCGAACCCGAACGACGTGGACATCACGTGCCGCAGCTGTGCCTCGCGGCCGGTGTGCGGCACGTAGTCGAGGTCGCACTCCGGGGCGGGGTTGTCGAGGTTGATGGTCGGCGGGATGAAGCCGTCGCGCATGGCCAGGAGGCTGACGATGGCTTCGAATGCTCCTGCCGCACCGAGCAGGTGGCCGGTCATCGACTTCGTCGACGAGATCGGCACCGCATACGCCGCCTCTCCGAACACTTTCTTGAGCGCGCGCGTCTCGGCGATGTCGTTGAGAGCTGTCCCCGTGCCGTGAGCGTTGACGTAGTCGATCGCAGCCGGCTCGATGCCGGCGCGCTCGATGGCGCGATGAACGCAGCGGACCGCCCCCTGGCCGGTGGGGTCGGGCGCGGTAATGTGGTGCGCATCAGACGTCGCGGAGTAGCCGGCGATCTCTCCGTACACGCGGGCGCTGCGGGCCAGCGCGTGCTCACGTTCTTCGAGCACGAGCACCGCGGCCCCCTCGGCTGACACGAATCCATCGCGATCTCTGTCGAACGGGCGCGAGGCCCGCTTCGGGTCGTCGTTGCGGGTCGACAAGGCGCGCGCGGCCGCGAACATGGCCATGCCTGTCGCGGTGATCGCCGCCTCCGTGCCACCTGCCAGGACGGCGGTGGCGTCACCGCGGCGGATCCATTCCGCTCCCTGGCCGACGGCGTCAGCTCCGGAGGCGCAGGCGCTCACGATGCCGATGTTGGGGCCGCGAGCGCCGAGGTCGATGGCCACCATACCGGGAGCCATGTCGATGAGCGCGGCGGCGGCGGCGAAGGGCGACACCCGCGACGGACCCGTTGAGTCGACCACCCGGGTGGCGCGCTCGAGGATCTCCTGGCCGCCGACGCCCGAACCGATGCACACCGCGACATCGTCCGCCATCGACGAGATGTCGAGGCGGCTGTCGGCCACAGCCTCGCGCGCCGCCACCATCGCGAAATGGATCGGACGTGAGCTGCGCCGAGCCTCCTTCACTCCGATGAGCGCCGCGGCGTCGAAGCCCTTGACCTCCCCAGCGATGCGGGCGGGGAACCCGGTGGCGTTGAAGTGTGTGATCGCGCCCACGCCACTGTGACCGGCGCGCAGCGCGGCCCAGGTGGTGTCGGCCGTGTTGCCCACCGGCGTCACCATGCCGACGCCGGTGACGACCACGCGGACGCCGCCTGCGCTAGGCACGAATCCGCCTCGCCGCGCGCGAGTCCCAGGCGTCGATGAGCCCCTCATCGCGGAGCACGTGACGGCGCACCCGGGTCGTCGGTGTCTTGGGCAACTGCGCGACCACGCGGTGATAGCGGGGGATCATGAACTGCGGAAGCTCGGCGCGAAGATAGGCGTGCAGCGCTGCATGATCGAAGTCACCATCATCGCGTGGCACCACACACAGGAGGATCTCCTCCTCGACGGAGTCCGCGGCCGGGACACCGACGGCGGCGGATTCGCTCACCGTCGGGTGGGCGCTGGCGACGGACTCGACAGCGGCCGGAGCGACCATCTCCCCGCGACGACGGATCGACTCGCGCAGACGGCCACGGTAGACAAGGTCGCCGCTCGGCTCGCGACTCAGCAGGTCGCCCGTGCGGTACCAACCGTCAGCGTCGAGCGCTCCCCCGATCGGCTCGCCGTGGTATCCGTCGAAGATCACGTGCGCCGCGTGCGCACGCATCCACAGCTCCCCGGGTTCACCGTCGGGCGCCTCGCCACCTCCGGGTGTCACCAGCCGTGCCTCCCAGCGCTCCGTGGGCCGTCCCACTGTGCCCGGGCGCACCTTACCCGGCGTTGGCCGCGTCCAACACGAGGCCGTCTCAGTCTGTCCCCACACATCCTCGAGGACAAGACCGAAGCGCTTCTCGAACTGCTGCCACCGGTCGGCCGGAGCCGCGCTCCCCATCGCGCGCCGCACCGGGTTGTCGGCGTCGTCGGGCCGGGGCGGCCGAGACGCGAGAACGCTGACGATGGTACCGACGTACGGAAAGAACACCGCATCGACCGCTCTGGTACGAGCCCAGAACGCGAAGGGATCGAAGCGCTTATCCACAACCATGCGCCCCCCGCACAGCATGGTGCCGAGGAAGGTGCCCTGGCACGTCGCATGGAACATCGGCAGGCACGAGTATGCGGTCTCGCCTGGCGCGATCCGCACCAGCTCGGCGCCGTAGCTCACCGCGTGCACCTTCTCGGCGTGGCGGCTCCAAACCACGCCCTTGGGCTCACCAGTGGTTCCGGACGTGAACATCAGCTTGGACGGGGCCCCAGAGTTGTGACGTGGCGGCGGCGGCGCGTCGCAGGGCGCCCGTACGAGCGCCGCCTCGAAGCCGTCACTGTCCGTGGCCGGCCCGGACGCGATGACGTGCTGCAGCCCGGGAAGCTCAGGGCGCAAGCTGACCACCGCGTCGAGGAGGTCGGCATCGCAGACCAGGACGCGTCCGCCCGCGCTCGCCATGATGGTCAGCAGCGGCCTGCCGGTGAGCATCGCGTTCAGCGGCAGGAACACGGCACCCATCTTGATGCAGGCGAGCCACGTCGCCGCGATGGCGGCGCCGTTCTGGCAGCGCGTCATCACCACCGAGCCCTCCCGCACGCCGCGATCGAGAAGCACGTGGGCGGCGGCGTTGGCCATGCGATCAAGCTCTGCATACGACCATCGTCCGCTCTCGGTGACGAGCAACTCGGCGTCGCCATGGCGCTGCACCTGTGTCGCCAGCAGCTCCCGCAGCGACTGCTGGGGTGTGTCCACCTGGGTCATGCCGCTGCACCGCTGTCGGCGAGGGCCAGGTTTCCCATCCGCAGGCTGAGCGTCCGGTCGGCGAACGGGCGCACGCGATCGCTGTCGTGTTCGACGACGATCACCGCCGTGCCGGCGCGGGCGATGCGCTGCAGCTCGAGGAGCAGGCTATCACGCACCTCGCCGGCAAGCGCTGCCAGCGGCTCGTCGAGCAGAAGGACGCGTGGCCTGCTGCGCAACCCGCGTGCCAGCGCGACCAGGCGTTGCTCGCCACCGCTCAGCAGGCCGGCTGCGGTGTCGGCGAGACGGGCGATGCCGAATCGCTCGAGGAGGCTGCTCACGGGCTCAAGCTCAACGCGCCGCCCGGCGGCGAAGCCGGCCAGGTCGAGGTTGTCACGAACGGTCAGCGTGGAGAAGAGGTGGCGCTGCTGATGGATGAGGCTCAGGCCCGAGCGCGCGACCTGATCCGCGGTCATCCCGTCGGTGCGCACACCGTCGATGCGCACCTCGCCGGCCGCGGGCCGGAGCACCCCTGCCACTGACTCGAGCAGCGTGCTCTTGCCGCACCCGTTGGTGCCACCGATGAGCACGAACTCTCCCGGGGCCACCGCCAGGCTGAGGTTGCGGATCACCGTCTCGCTGCCACGTCTGGACCACAGCCGCGTCACCGCCAGCCGCGCGGTCATGCCGGCACCTCGACCAACCGGTCGGTGCTCACCTCGGCAGCCAGATGCTCAGCGGCAGCGGCGGTAAGCACTGTACCGGTGGGGCCCTCGTCCAGCACGCGGCCCTCGCCCATCACGATCACGCGATGGCACAGGGCGGCGACGACGCCGAGGTCGTGCTCGACCATGAGGATCGCCGTCCCCCTCGCAGCCGTGTCGCGGAGGACCTGCAGAACGTCACGCGCCTGCGCGGGGAAGAGCCCCGCTGTGGGCTCGTCGAGGATCAACAGAGCCGGCTCACCAACCAGTGCGCGGGCCAGCTCGACACGGCGGCGCTGACCATGCGACAGCTCGCGGACCGGCCGATCCGCAAGGGCGGCGATCCCGACGGTATCGAGCGCCGCGCGCGCACGTCGTCGCTGGGGTTGGCGGCGCCAGCTGCCGCTGGCGTGGAGGCCGAGCCGCACGTTGCTCTCGGTGTCGAGCGACTCGAGGAGGCGGGTGGCCTGGAAGGTGCGCGCCAGTCCGGCGCGTGCAAACGCCGCCGGGCTGGCGCCGGTGAGATTACGACCGTGGACCTCGACGCACCCATCCTGCGCGCGCAGCACGCCGCTGACGGCGTCGACCAGCGTCGTCTTGCCGCAGCCGTTGGGTCCGATGATCCCGACCACCTCACCGCTGTGCACCTCGACATCGACGCCGTCGAGTGCGTGCACGCCGCCGAAAACGTGGCGCAGGCCCAGCGCGCGCAACTCGG
Source organism: Candidatus Aeolococcus gillhamiae (assembly GCF_016464765.1). NCBI lineage: Bacteria > Bacillati > Candidatus Dormiibacterota > Candidatus Dormibacteria > Candidatus Aeolococcales > Candidatus Aeolococcaceae > Candidatus Aeolococcus > Candidatus Aeolococcus gillhamiae. The sequence goes on from NZ_JAEKNS010000134.1 coordinate 14,245, forward strand.
TCACGTCGTCCCCACGAGCGTCGCCGGCGTCCAACGGCGCCGCAGCAGTCCGTTGCGGTAGAGCACGATCAGGACTATGGCGACACCCACGCTGGCCGTCTCAACGGTCGGCCAGCCGCTCAGCACGTCCTGCAGGACGGCGATGAACGCGGCGGCTGCGATGACCGCGTACACGCGCCCGACCCCAGCCAGCAACACCATGACCGCGATGAGCACGGAGAGCACGACATCGAACGTGGGCGGGCTCACCGCGCCGATGGCGGTTGCCTCCAGCCACCCGGCAACACCAGCGAAAGCGCCGGAGATGGTGAACGCAAGCACCTTGTACGCGCCGGTCCTCACCCCCGCGCTGCCGGCGAGCAGGGCGTCGTCGCGGATTGCCTCCATGGCCAATCCCGCGCGCGATCCCCTGAGGCGGTCGACGAGGAGCACGCACACGACCAGCGCGACGAGCGCGACGGTATAGAGCCCGCGCTCGTCGATGAGCGCCGTGCCCGCAAACTGCAGGGGCGGCACGCTGGAGATGCCGCCGTTGCCTCCGGTGGCAGACGTCCAGTCGAGCAACACCAGCTCGACGAGTTGACCAAGAGCGAGCGTCACCACCGCGAGGAGGTCACCGCGCACGCGCAGCGCGCAGAGCCCGATCAGTGCGCCCGCGGCGGCCGCCACTGTCACGGCCACGGGGAGGGTCACCCAGGGGTCGACGCCCACCGTGGTGGTCAGGATGGCTACCGTGTAGGCACCGACGCCGTACAGCGCCGCATGGGCCATGGTGAACTGCCCGCAGAAGCCGAAGACCACGGTGTAGCCGAGGGCGAGAACGCCATACGTAGCGGCCGTTCGGCCGACGCTGGCGATGTGCTCCGACGAGGCCAGCAGCGGCAGAGAGGCGACGAGGAGCAACAGCGGCAGCCGGGCGATGGTGAGCCGACGACTCGAGAGAACAGTGCGGAGGCCGCGGGTGCGCCCGTCGATGACCGCGAGACGTCGAGGAGGATCACTCCTCAAGCGGCACCTCCTTGACCGAGGTTGGCGAGGTCTGGCGGTAGCCGGTGGCGAACTCGAACTTTCCCGAGGAGATGTGGAAATACCACAGCGTTCCCTGCAGGCGTGCCCCCGAGGGATCGAAGGTTAGCGGCCCCACCCCGGTGTCAGCGATCTCGATGGCGTGAAGAGCTGCCGCCAGGCCGCTTCGCTGCGCGGGGCCGGCCTCCATCGCCCTGGCCACCGCGAGCACCGCCTCGTAAGTGAACGCCGTCGGGTCCGGAATGAGTTCAGTGTGGAATTTGGCGGAGTACATGGCGCGCAGGGAGGCGGACGCGGGGGATTTGCGCTTCGGGTCGGTCGGAGTCTGGCCGATCAGCCCTTCGCCGTCGGCGCCGGCGATGCTGGCAAAGGACTGGCTGAAAGTCACCGCCTCCGTGTCGATCACCGCGACCTTGCTCTTGGCGGCACGGATCTGGTGCAACTGGGCGGCATCGTCGGTCGTGAGGCCCGCCATGGCGATGATATCGGGCTGCTGCTGCAGCGCTTTGGCGACAAAACCCTGCGTGTTCCGGTCGCCGAGGGTGTACGTCTCGGTGTCGACGATGCTGCCGCCGAGCGACCGGAAGTGATCGGCGAAGAGCTGCCCCATCTGCGTCCCGAAGGCGGCGTTCGCCTGGAGGATCGCAGCATGGCGAAAGCCGAGCTTGTAGGCGCGGGCCGCCGCCGAGAACGCGTACGCGGGGAAGGTCGGCGGAACCACGAACACGTGGTGAAGTTGCTTGGCGAGGATGGTGGCCGACGAGGCGTACGTCGACATGTACGTCACCTGGGCACGCTCGAGGACGGGGGCGGTGGCGATGGCGGCGTCGCTGAATCCCGTGCCAAGAAAAGCCCATTCCTTGGGGTTGTCGATGACCTGGTGGGCGATGGCCACGCTGCGATCGATGCTCTCGGTGTCGTCGAAGCTGTCGATAACAATCTTCGCCCCGCGGTACGGCCCGGCCGCGATGCCACCGGCGGCGTTGACCTGGTCGCGGGCCAGCTGGGCTCCGTCGAGGATGTGCTGACCGTCTGCGGCCGCGTCGCCGGTCATGGGACCGACAACGGCGAGGTGAATGTCCGCAGACGGGCCGGAGGTGCTCGGGGCCGCCGAGCCGCATGCGCTGAGGGCCGCGACGGCGAGGGCGAGCACGCACCGGGTGGCGGTGCGGTCGAATCGACGGGGTGCCAGCATCAGCTCTCCTATGTGGGACGCCCGGTCATGGACGCGACGAGACGGCAACGCGGCGGATGCCGTCGGGCCGGAGCAGGATCAGGGTGACAAGCGCCATGAGGCCGAACGCGTCCGCCCAGCTGGAGCCGATCATCACCTGTGCTACGGCGTCCAGCGTTCCGAGGATCACTCCGCCCGCGGCGGCGCCGCGGAGCGAGCCGCCGCCGATGATCGCCGCGGTGAAGGCGAGCAACGTGATCCGCCACCCCGCCCCAGCACCCGCGCTGCGCACATGTGCGGCCAGCAGCACCCCTCCGCAGGCCCCGACCAGCCCCGCGCAGGCGTAGACGTACGCCGCCAGACGGCGCACCGGGATGCCGGTGAGCGCGGCGCCGAGCGGATCGTCCCTGACCGCCACCAGTGCTCGGCCCCAGCGTCGATGAAACAGCAGCGAGGTGGCTGCCCCGACAACCGCGAGCAGTACGGCTGCGCCGAGAGCGGTGGTATCAAGGGCAGTGCTGCCGACGACCACCGACCCGGTTCCCAGCACGGGCGGAAAGGACCGGTCGTCAGCTCCGAAGGGAGCCAGAGTGAGGTTGCGCAGCACCAGCGCTGCGCCGACCGTGGCGATGATCGGCGCAAGGCGGTCGGCGCCTCCGCGAAGTGGTCCCACCACGAGGTGGTCGACGAGGAGCGATGCCGCCATCGCCGCGGCAAGCGCCACGGCTACCGCCAGTGGAAGGTTACGAGTTGCGGCGTACACAACTGCCGAGAACACGGTGGCAAGCCCGATGGTGTCACCGAAGGCGAGATTTGCCTCGCCGAGCATGTGATACGCAGCGGTGAAGCCGACGGCGAGCAGCGCATAGAGCCCCCCGAGAGAGAGCGCAACCGCAATCGTGCTGGCAAGTAGCTGGCTGCTCACAGGCGCCGGGCACGCCCGACCAGAGACCCCAGTCGCATCTCTCAGCGCGTCCGATTCAGGTGGGTTCTCAGGCTGGCATCGGCCTTCCTGCCGACGCGGTTGAACACGAGTTGCATCAAAGGGTCGGCGATGCGGGAGATGCCCTTGAACACCAGTCGCGCGTCGTAGGTCACCGTGGAGGCGGAACCTGCCGGGACGATCGTGATGGTGTCGACAGAGCCAAACGTGCCGTTCCACGCTTCGAGCACGACACGTCTGCCTGCGTCGAACTCCGTGATCTCGTAGCGCAGCGGCACGCTGCGGCCGGCAAACTTCGACACGATCCGGAACGCCGATCCCATGCCGAGCGCGCCAGAGTCCAGCCGCCGCGCCTCGACGACGCTGGGATCCCATTCCGAGGCGTTGTCGAAGCTGGCCATGTACTCGAATGCATCGACAGGCGAGAGCATTGAATCGACCGAGGTCGTGTAGCGCGCCATCGTGTCACCTCTCGAACCTATACGTTAACATCCTACGGAACAAGCGCCCGGGCGGATCAGCGCCGCCTCGGCCGAATCGGGCTCTCGCCAGAGCGACAGGAAACATCCTTCATGATGCGGCTCCCACGCGGCCGCTGCAGTTGGCTTCCTTTGTCGGCATGACAAGAGAGAGGTGGGAACGCCGGAGACGAGTCGCGCTCCCTTCAGTCCGGCGCTGCCAGTCCCTAGAGTGGCGCGGTGAACGCCCCCCTGTCCGTCCTCGCATTCGTCGCAGGTGTAGCCTTAGTTGTTGCCGCAACCGAGCGATTGCTCGAAGGCTTGGTCGGGATTGCCAGCGCGCTTCGACTTGCACCGTTTGTGGTGAGCGCGGTTCTCTCCGGCCTTGAGGCTGAAAATATTGCGGTCGGATTGATCGCCGGGCACAACAATCAGGCTGAGATCGCCTTGGGCACGGCATTCGGCGGCGCGACCTTCCTTGTCTGCATAGCGCTTGGCCTCGGTGCAGTCGTGGCTCCCCTGCGGGTCACGTTGCCGAAGGGCGTTGTGTACTTGCTGGCCGGTGCGCCGATTGTGTCTGGTCTCGCTCTGCTTGGGGGTACCACCGCGCGTCTATCAGGGGTCGTGTTGCTACTCGCGTTTGCTGCCGCGATGATGTACTTGGTCAGCGCTTCGAAGAATCACACGTTTGTCGACTCCAGCGAAGTACGAGAGGCTCTGCAGGAACCGTGCAAATTGTGGGTATCAGCGATTGTGTCCATCGCTGGCATTGCCGTCATCACTGGAGGCGGAGAGCTAGTCGCGCAGGGCGCTTCCGGAGTCATCTCCGCTTTCGGTGTACCGGCTCTACTGATGGGCATGGTGATTACCCCTGCGGCGATAGAAGCAGAGGAGGTGGTCCGCCAGATCGTCCCCGCCAAACGAGGCTTTCCGGATGTCGCCGCCGGCAACGTGATCGGAACCGTGCTGTATTTCACTCTGTTCAACCTCGGATTGATCGCTCTAATCACCCCGGTCGCGGTCCCAAGGCTTACTCGACTTCTCGATTGGCCCTTCCTGGTCGGCGTCTCGCTACTGGCGGCGTTCTTTCTGCTGCGTGGACGCGTCACCAGGTTGGGCGGCTTGGTCCTGGTGGTTCTGGGAGTGACCTACGGAGCCCTTCATGTGTTCGCCCGATGAGCCCCGCCTGGGACTTCAGTGCGGACTCCAGGGGCAGGGCGCGCCCATCCCGAAGGGGCGGCGGTGCCAGCCAGAGTTGCAGCGGGTCGGTCTCGGCAAGCGGGGTCCCAGGACTTTCATCCACGCAGCGTCGGCGATGGCACGGTAGGCGGCGGGATCAAACGGCGTTTGCAGCTCGGCCACGCCCTCGAAGAAGCGCTCCATCCCTGCCGGCGTGAACATCACGAGGAGCCTCGCCGGCTCGTCGCCGACGTTCTGAAAACAGTGAGGCGTGCCGCACCGCACGCTTGATCGGGCACGCCCAGACCGGCGACGGGGCATTTCTGACCAAGGACGGCCGCACCGAGTATTCGTACGCCTTCGATCCTCGCCAGAAGGGATTCATCGCCCCCAACCAGGCGCTGCTCGAGCACGCGATCGCGGTCAACGCGCCAACGGGAACGACCGGATACGTCACCGGCCTCGACCCGCTGGCCCAGACCACCGGCTCGTCATCCGGCCCCGGGGTGCTGCTCGAGACCATCCTCGGCGGTCTCGGTGCCCTGGCCGTGCTCGTGTTCGTCTTCGCCTCGCTGCTGGCGCTCATCCCGCTGGCGATCGCGGTTGTGGCCATCCTGACGACCTTCCTCGTCCTCCTCGGCGTCACCTACGTCGCGGATATCAGCTTCATCGTGCAGTTCCTCGTCTCGCTCATCGGACTGGGTGTGGCGATCGACTACTCGCTGCTGATCGTCACCCGGTGGCGCGAGGAACGCGGTCATGGGCGCTCCAACCACGAAGCGGTCCTCGCCGCCATGGACACCGCGGGACGTGCGGTGGTGTTCAGCGGCCTGACCGTCGCGATCGGCCTGCTCGCGCTAGTGGTGATCCCCGTGCCGTTTCTGCGGTCGATCGGCTTCGGAGGCATGCTGATCCCGCTGGTCAGCGTCGCCGTGGCCATGACGCTGCTGCCGGCCATCCTGGCGAGCATCGGTCCGCGCGTCGACTGGCCGCGGATCCGCAAAGAGAGCAGGGCCAGTCCGTTCTGGACGCGCTGGGGGCGGCTCATCGTCCGCCGGCGCGTGGTTGCCGCCGTTTCGGCGGCGGTCATTCTCGTGGGGCTGGCGATCCCTTACGTGAGCCTGCAGATCGGCCAGGCGTCATCGAACTCGCTGGCCACTACGGGACCGGCGGTTGACGGACTGCACGCGCTCGACGCCGCGGGCGTCCCTCGCGGTGCGCTGACGCCGATGATCGTGCTGACCATGTCCGGTGGGCAGACGGCGGTGGTCCAACGTCTCCGCGGTGTCGGCGCACTCTTCGATGTCACCGCCACCACGGATCCCGCCGACGCGCGCAACGGGACGACGCTCCTGCTGGCGGTGCCGCAGCAGGAGACATCCAACGCCGACACCATCGACGTGGTGCGCCAGGTCCGCGCAGCGCTCTCCGGGACGCCGCCGGCGCTCGGGGTCAGCGGCGTCGGCCCGCTGCAACTTGACTACCAGGCGGGCGTGTACGGCAACCTCCCATACGTGATCCTTGTGATCGTGGTGGTCACGTTCCTGCTGCTGGCGCGCGCCTTCCGATCGCTGCTCCTGCCGCTGAAGGCAGTCCTCCTCAACCTGCTCTCCCTGGCCGCGACCTTCGGCGGATTGGTACTGTTCTGGCAGTGGGGCCACGGCTCCAGCCAGGTGTTCGGCATCGCCCCGACCGGATCGATCACCTTCTGGTTGCCAGTGATGATCTTTGCGTTCCTCTTCGGTCTGTCGATGGACTATGAGGTGTTCATCCTCAGCCGAATCCGCGAGGAGTACGACCATGCCGGTAACACCGATGCAGCGGTGATCACCGGCCTCGGCCGGACCGGGCGGCTGGTGACGTCGGCGGCACTCATCCTCTTCCTGGCCTTCATCTCGCTGGCGAGCGGCCCGCAGACGGACATCAAGGTGTTCGCAACCGGCCTCGGGTTCGGCATCCTCTTGGATGCAACCGTGGTGCGCATGCTCCTCGTCCCCGCATTGGTGTCGATGTTCGGGCGGTGGAACTGGTACATGCCCAGAGCGCTGGCCCGGGTCCTGCGTGTGCCCGCCTCGCAGAGCGGCGCCTGACCATGGAGAAGCGAAAGCTGGCTGACCTTGAGGTCTCCACGCTGGGGCTCGGGTGCATGGGGATGTCGGCGTTCTACGGCGCGGCTGACTAGGGTGAGGCGGTGGCGACGATCCAGCGCGCGCTGGAGCTTGGCATCGCCTTCCTGGACACCGCGCAGATGTACGGGCCCCTGACCAATGAGGAGCTCGTCGGTCGCGCCATCAAGGGTCACCGCGACGAGTACGTCATCGCCACCAAGTTCGCGCGCCGCGCCGATCACGCCGTCGCCGGCGACATGTCGACGCTCGGACCGGTCGATGGCTCGGCGGAGCACGTGCGCAGCTCGATCGAGGGTTCTCTGACGCGCCTCGGCACCGACCATGTCGACCTCCACTACCAGCACCGCGTGGATCCGAAGGTCGAGATCGAGGAAACCGTCGGAGCGATGAAGGCGCTGGTCGAGCAGGGCAAGGTTCTGCACATTGGGCTCAGCGAGGCCGCACCCGAGACGATCCGCCGCGCCCACGCGGTGCACCCGATCACCGCCGTGCAGACGGAGTACTCGTTGTGGACCCGCGACCCCGCGCGGAGATTCTCCCCCTCTGTCGCGACCTTGGCATCGGCTTCGTGCCGTACTCGCCGCTGGGACGCTGATTCCTCTCCGGGCGATTCACCTCGCCGGACGAGCTCGACGAGGGCGACTTCCGGCGCCACGGACCTCGATTCAGCGGCGCCAACCTGGAGGCCAACCTGCGGCTGGCCGCCAAGGTGGCGGAGATCGCCCGCGATAAGGAGATCACGCCCGCTCAGCTCGCGCTCGCGTGGGTGCTCGCGCAGGGCAGGGACCTTGTGCCCATCCCGGGCACCAAGCGCCGCGCCTACCTGGAGCAGAACGCCCGCGCGGTGGAGGTCGTGCTGACCAGCGCGGACCTCGCGAGGATCGACGCGGAGCTGCCGGACGTCGCCGGCGCGCGTTATGACGATGCAGGCATGGCGTCGGTCGACCGCTGATCAGCGCGGCGAGGTCGCATCAACGCCCGCCGCACCGATCGTGTCCGGTCTGCGTGTTGCCCCACCGAACTCGCTGATTGGAGACAGGGCTTACCGCGGTAGACACCCGTAGATGCCGGAACCGGTTCGCTACTGTCGAAGGGTGAGAGACGGCGAGTCCACCGAACAACCGCGGCGGTCCCCGCCGCTGCCGGCGCTGACGGAGCCGGACATCGTTGCCAGGCTGCGTGCCGCCGGCTGCGTCTTCGCCGAGGACGAGGCACGGATGCTGGTGGCGGCGGCACCCACCCCCGCAGACCTCGCCGCCATGGTGGAGCGCCGTACTGGCGGGTTGCCTCTCGAATACGTGATCGGCTGGGCGGAGTTCTGCGGTCTGCGCGTGGCCGTCGACGAGGGAGTGTTCGTCCCCCGACATCGAACCGAGTTCCTCGTCGACCGCGCGATGGCGCTGCTCCGGCCGGGAGCGGTGGTCCTCGACGTCTGCTGTGGCACCGGTGCCATCGGTGCCGCGCTGGTCGCAGCCATCCCGCGGATCCAACTGCACGCCACCGACATCAGCGACGCGGCCGTGCTATGCGCGCGGCGCAACCTGGCTCACCTTGGCGCCCGCGTGTACCACGGTGACCTGTACACCGCGCTGCCGGCACCGCTGTGCGGCGCCGTCGACGTGATGGTCGCGAATGTTCCCTACGTGCCCAGCGCGGATGTCGAGATGCTCCCGCGCGAGGCGCGCATCTACGAGGCGCGCGAAGCGCTGGACGGCGGCACGGACGGACTTGACGTGCTCAGGCGCCTGGCAGCGGAGGCGGTGGTGTGGCTGGCGCCGAGTGGGCACCTGCTGGTTGAGACCACCGAGCGACAGGCGCAGACGGCGGTGGCGATCTTCAGCCACGATGGCTTGATTCCCCACGTGGAGCGGTCCGACGAGCTCGAGGCGACCGTCATCGTCGGGACGAGGCCGGCGGCACCGACCAGATCAGCGGTCTAACGCCGCCGTCGACGCGCTCAGGCGCGCGCCACACTGGCGCTGCGCCGTGACAGCGAGTCGATGGCGACCGCGACGAGCAGGACCAGGCCGGTGACGATGAACTCCCATTCCACGTGCAGCCCGAGCAGGAACATGCCGTTGTAGATGCCGCCGATCACCAGGCCGCCGAGCAGGCCGTGCAACACGCGGCCTCGGCCACCGAACAGGCTGGTCCCGCCGATCACTGCCGCCGCCACCGCGTACAGCGTGAGCTGGCCGCCGTTGATGTTGTTCGATGCGCCGCCGAGGTACGAGACGTACAGGATTCCGGCAATCCCCGCGGTGACCGAGCACAGGATGAAGGCGATGGTACGGATGCGCGCCAGGCTGATGCCCGCTCGTCGGGCTGCTTCGGGATTGCCGCCGATGGCGTAGATGTAGCGGCCGAATCGTGTCCTCTCCAGGAGCAGCATCCACAACGCGAATACCCCGAGCACGACCGGGATGACCCAGGGCACGCCGGCGACCGTTCCGAAATTGGCGCGGTTGACGTTGCAGATGGCCACCACGACCACCCCGACCACTGCGATGGCCACGATCTTGATCATGGTGAGCGCGCGCGGCGGGGCCACCAGCCCGCTGCGCCGGCGACGCGCGTCTCGCAACCACAGGCTCACGCTGAGCAGGCCGACGATGATGATCATCACGATCCAGCTGATGGTCGGGTCGATCCCGCTGCCATTCATGAGGTCGTAGAGCGCCTTCTGGTTTGGCGAGTTGCCGTTCAGGCTCGGGTAGCCCGAGAAAGGCCCGAAGCTGAGGACAATGAGCACGACTCCGTTGAGGATGAGGAAGCCGGCCAGCGTGACGATGAAGGACGGAACGCGCACGCGTGTGATCACGGACCCCATTACCAAGCCCCACAAGGCAAGGGCCAGCAGTGCGGCGGCGATCGCGGCTAGCCAGTGCCAATTGGTTGTGCTCGGCTGCACCAGCTGCACCGCGATGACACCGGCGAGGGGTCCCGAGTAGCCGACGGAGAGGTCGATCTCGCCCAGCAGCAGGACGAAGCACTCCGCCATGGCCAGCACCATGAATACCGCACTCTGCTGGAAGAGGTTGACGAGGTTCTTGGGGTCGAGGAAGACGTTACTGGGGCTGATCGCCTCGAAGACGATGGCGATGAGCACCATGCCGACGAGAACGGGGAGCACTCCGCTGTCGCCGTTGCGCACGCGAGCGGCCCAGCCGCGGAGATACTCGCCAAGGGACTGGGCGACCAGCGACGGTGGAACCACCAGCTCCGCCGCGGCAGCAGCCTCGGCGGTCTCCGGCGCCGGCGGCTCCTCCCCGGCGCTCTGCAGCGCTGTCACGGGTTCGTCGACACGAGCCATTCGCTCAACTCCCCTGTGCGGCAGTGGCACCCGCTGCCGTGGTCTGGCTCGACGCTCCGGTCGTCATGTACTCGACAAGGCTCTGCCGGTTGAACTCGCTGGCGTTCGCCTCCGCGACCATGCGGCCGAGGTGCATCACAGCGATCCGGTCGGCCACCTCGAAGACATCGTTGAGGTTGTGCGAGATGAGCATCACCGCCAACCCGTTGTCGCGGAGGCGCCGCACCAGATCGAGGACCTGCCTCGTCTGGTTCACGCCGAGCGCCGCGGTGGGCTCATCGAGGATGACCAGCTTGGAGTTCCACATCACCGCCTTGGCGACGGCGACGGATTGCCGCTGGCCGCCGGACAGGGACGCAACCGGCTGGCGGATCGACCTGACCGTGGTGACGCGCAGTCCGGCCAGCGTCTTGCTGGCCGCGCGCTCCATCGAATCCTCGTCGAGCAGGCGGCGCCGGACGATCTCCCGTCCCAAGAACATGTTCTGGACGATGTCGAGGTTGTCCGCGAGAGCGAGGTCCTGGTACACGGTCTCGATGCCCAGCCGCGAGGCGTCGCGGGCGCTGCGGATGTGCACCGGCTTTCCCTCCCAGCTGATCTGCCCGTGGTCGGGCGGATGGATGCCGGAGATGCACCGGGTGAGCACGGACTTGCCGGCGCCGTTGTCGCCGCACAACGCGGTGATCTCGCCGGCGCGGAGGTCGAGGTGGACCTTGTACAGCGCCTGCACGGGACCGAAGTGCTTGTCCAGGTCGCGCACGGTGAGGAGGGCCTCGGCGCCTGCCACGGCGGTGGTGACTTCGCTCATGTCAGCCCTGCCCGGTGACCGCGGGCTGAGACAGGCGGCACCTCATCGCGATCGGCATTATGGTCCTCTCGTTGGGAAGGTGTGGGGCACCCCCGCGCCCAGCGCGGCGGTGCCTCCGGCAACGGTTTTTGCCTACGGGGTGATCCCGGCGGCGGAGCAGACGCTCGTACCCACCGCGGTGCACAGCGTCGAGGCGGACACGAACTTGTCCTTGATGACGGTCGTGGCCATGTTGGTCGCGTCGACCCACTGCGGGGTCAGCAGCGACGCGGGCTCGGCCGTGCCACTCCCGGCCTTAGCAGGCTGCGTCGTGGCGTTGACGAGGGCGGGAGGAGGAGTCTGGCCAGCGCGCAGGATGGTCGCCAGGGCGACGGCGTCCTGGGCCTCCAAGTAGACGGCCTTGTACACGGACCCGCACTGGAAGCCCTGCAGAATGTTCTCCATGCCCTGAAGGGTGGCGTCCTGACCGGTGGTGGGGATCTTCTTGGCGCTGACGCCGGCGTTCTTCAGGACGGTGATGACGGCGTTGGCAAGTCCGTCGTTGGCCTCGATGGTGGCGTTGATCTCCTTGTGCGCGGTGTACTGCTGCTGGAAGATCGTGCCGCCGGTGGCGTTGACCCAACCCGGGGTGATCTGGTCACCGACCAGCAGTGCCCCGTTGGCGCCGGTCTTGCCAGCGGGCTCAGGAGTGGTGGTGTCGCCCCAGACGACGGAGTTGTAGCCCTGGGCGAAGGAGACCGCGTTCGGGTCCGTGTCCTCGCCACCGTTGAGCGTGAAGACCTTCGGGCTGGTGACGCTCCAGGACTGCAGGCACGACTGGAATCCGGTACCGATCAGCTTGCCCACCTGGACGTTGTCGAAGCTGACGTAGTAGGTGTTGGTGCCCTGGAAGGTGGCGCGGTCGTAGCTGATTGCTTTCACGCCGTGCGACTGCGCGAGCTGCTGGATCTGCGCGCCCACGGTGCTGTCGAGCGGGTCGTACACGAGGACGCTGGCGCCCAGCGTGATGTCCGCCTGGGCGTCTGCGAGCTCGGTGGCGTCGCTGCCCTGGGCGTTGTCGATCTTGAAGTCCGAGCTGCTGTACCCGGCTGCGGTGAACGCCTGGGTCAGGTACGGGGCGTCGAAGTTGACGTACCGGGTCGACGAGGTCGTGTCAGGGAGGATGACACCGACCAATCCCTTGCCGGCCGAGTGCAGGTCCTTGAGCTGGCTCATCACGGAGAACGAGCTGTCGAAGGACTTGACGCTGAGGCCCGACGGGACCGTTGCACCACTTCCCGACGAGGACGGCGACGTCGTGTTGTTGCTGCTTCCGCACGCTGCGGCCACAGCGGCCACGCCGACCACCGCTCCCCATCGTGTCGCCCGGGTGAGCGTGCCCGAGCTTCTGCTGTTGATCCGCATGCCGAGGTCCTCCTGTAGCTAGCCGGCCAATGAGATTTGATGGGCGGATGCCCTGTCAGTGGAAACCAATTGGTCGCGGGCACCGTACGGCGCCACGCTGTCCCCTTCCTGGAGCGCGAGCGCGAGCGCGCCAAGGACGCCGGCGCGCTCGGAGAAGGCCCCGGTGGTGATCTTCGGGGCGTGGGCGGGGAGCGCCATGGTGCGCCGTGCGATCGACTCGCGAATCGCCGACAGCAGCACCTCGCCGGCGCCGGCGAGCTCTCCGCCAACGATGATCAGCTGTGGGCTGAGCAGGTTGCACAGGTTGGCCAGCGCCACGCCGATGTGCCGTCCCGCATCGGTGAGCACGCGCCGGCAGCCCACGTCCCCCTCCTCGCTGAGGCGGAGCAGGTCGGTCACGGTGAAGTCGTCCGGATAGCTCCTGCGCAGCAACTCGAGCAACGCCGGAGAGGCGGCGAACACCTCGAGGCAGCCTCGGTTGCCGCAGCGGCACAGCGGGCCGTCCTCCTCGATGGTCGTGTGTCCGATCTCGCCCGCCGAGCCGGCAACACCCCGGTATAGCTGCCCGTTGAGCACGAGGCCCGCGCCGATACCGGTCGACACCTTGACGTACGCGAAATCGCTGAACCCGCGGCCCACTCCCCAGAGGCCCTCGGCCAGCGCTCCCAGGTTGGCGTCGTTGTCGACGGTGGTTCGGACCCCGAGCGCTTCCTCGAAGGCCGCAGTCACGTTGAACCCGGCCCAGCCGGGGAGGATCGCTGAGGAGAGGGTGCGGCCAGAGTCGCGGTTGGTCGGCCCGGGCACGCCCACCGCGAGCACCTGGACGTCTGAGATGTGTGCGCCGGCGTTGGCGAGAAGCTCTCGGAACACGCGCGCCGCCTCCGACACGCTCACGGCCGCCTCGTGGCCGTACGCGAGGGTCACATAGGCCTCGCCACGCACGGTGTGGGTGAAGTCCGCGACCGCTGCACGGATGTGGCGATTGCCGAAGTCGATCCCACCGACGAGGCCGGTCGATGGCTCGAGGCTCACCTCGGCGACCTTGCGGCCGTTGCGGTGCACCTCTGAGGTGCGCGCCAGGCCTTGGCTGGTCAGCTCGCGGACGATGTTGGACACCGAGGCATGCGAGAGACCGGTGGCACGCGAGATCTCCGCCTGGGTCAGAGGACCGTTCAATCGCAGCGTGGTCAGTGCCTCATGACGGTTGGCGCGCCGAAGATCCGTCAACGAACCCCCGCTACGCCGCCCAACCATGCCGCGGACTGTGCGCATCCGCGATGGCCACTGTCAAGCTTTGACGGCATTTGTCCGCCGCTGCCCCTTCGGCCGTCAGATCTTGACGGGGCTGGTTCAGGGGGCAGCGCCAGGCGGTTCGGCCTTCGCTAAGGTTGCGGCGACATGGCCGACGAACCCGAAGAACAGGTCTCGTGGATGGCGGTTGGTGCGCATCTTCCCGTCATCGCCAGCGACGGTACGGAGGTGGGCCACGTCCTCGAGGTGGCGGCATTGCCCGAGGAGGACATCTTCCACGGGATCGTGTTCTCGCATCGCCAGCACGGTCGCACTTACATGGCCCCCGCGGCGGACGTCGCCCGCATCACCACGAAGGCCGTGTACCTGAGCGTCGACACCGCCGCGGCCGAGCAATACGAGGAGTTCCATCAGCTGCACATCTCCCGGCTGGGGCTGCGGGGCATCCTCAACTGGAAGCACATGGGGTGGAAGGACTCGGCGGAGTAGCGGGCGGACGCTCACGCAAGGAATTGCGGCTCGGACTCGTGCTGCGCCGCCGGCGGCGCATGCACCTAATCGCGAGCTAGCGCCTCGACGCGGCTGCGGATCTCGTCGCGGACGATCTGCACCGCGGACTCGTCCCGGCCCGCAGGGTCATCCAGCTCCCAATCGACATAGCGCTTGCCCGGGATGAACGGGCAGGCGTCACCGCAGCCCATGGTGACGACCACCTCGGCCCACTCGGCGTCGGTATTCGTCAGCGGGCGCGGGATGCGCTCGCTGAGGTCGATGCCGACCTCGCGCATGACCGCGACCACCTCCGGATGCAGAGTGTCAGCTGGATCCGACCCCGCCGAGCGCGCCTCTCCACCGAGGCTCTCCCAGAATGCCTGGGCCATCTGCGAACGCCCGCGTTGTGTACGCACACGAACAGTGCGCGGGGAAGGGTAGGCTGGGTCATGAGGCTTCCTCATGGGGCATGACGACGACACGCTGGGTGTCGACAAAGGTCGGGTAGAGAAGCCGGATCGCGCCGAAGGCGACGATGGACCCGACGACTTGGAAGATCACGAACCCTGGCACGGACCCGGGTGAGATCCCTGCGAACGTGTCCGAGAACATGCGCGCGATGCTGACGGCGGGGTTGGCGAAGCTGGTCGACGCGGTGAAGAAGTACGCGCCCGTGATGTACGCGCCGACCGCGAATGGCGCCATGTGCGCGCGCCGGCTCCGCGCCAGCCCGAAGATAACCAGCAGCAGGCCAAAGGTGGCGACGGCTTCGGCGAGCCACAGACCACCCCCGCTCCGTGCCTTGTGCGAGATCTGCAACGCCGGCAGCGAGAACATCAGGTTGGCGACGACGGTGCCGGCGCATGCGCCTGCGACCTGCGCCGCGACGTAGGCGGCGAGCTCAGCCCGGCGCAGGCCGCCGAACGCTGTGTCCACGAGGCTCACCACCGGGTTGAGGTGCGCGCCGGAGACGGCCCCAACCGCGAGGATGATCGCCGCCAGGGCCGACCCGGTGGCGAGTGCATTCTCGAGCAGCTGAAGGCCGGTATCCGACGGGCTGAGCCGCTGCGCGGCGATGCCCGACCCCACCACGGCGATGAGCAGCAATGCGGTGCCGACGAACTCGGCAAGGGCTCGGCGTGTCAGCAGCACGGGGCGGTGGCACTCCTCCCATCAGTTGCGCAGGCGCCGGCCCCGCACGTGCCGTTCGCGCGCAGGGTCGTGACGTGTGATCCATCAGCTTCGCCGCGCACGGTGTACACCTCCCAAGGCGCCCCGTCCGGATCGCTCACCCACACCTTGTCCTGGAGGGCGTAGCAGCACTCGACGCCGTCCTCGACGGCTGTCTCCAGACCGGCGGCTGCAAGACGTCGGGTGGCGGCGACGACCTCCTCGGTGGAGGAGACCTCGACGCCAATGTGGTTGAGCGTCGCGCCGGCGTCGGCCGACTCGATGAGCACGAGCTTCAGCGGTGGCTCGGCGATCGCGAAGTTGGCGTACCCGGGACGGCGCTTGGCCGGTTCGGTGCTGAACAGCTTCGAGTAGAACGCGACCGCCGCATCCACGTCGGTGACGTTGATGGCCAGCTGAACGCGAGACACGGCTAGAGGCACCCGCCGACGCACGGGCACTCACAGGGACACGGGCAATCACACGGCACGGCACACCTCCTATCGATGACTGTCGATTGATTGTGTCCAGATGCTACACCGTCCCATCGACGCGTGTCAATGGGTATGATGCGCCGATGACCACCGTGAGCGAGCTGCCGATGGCGACGACCCGCGTCAAGGGCTGCTGCCAGGAGCTGAGTGAGCCCTTGCCGGCGGCGGTGGTCGATGAGGCCGCTGCGCTGCTGCGCGCCCTGTCCGACCCCACCCGGCTCCAGATGCTGGCCATGCTCGCCCAGGCGGACGAGCCCATCTGCGTGTGCGACTTCACCGCGGCCTTCGACGTCGGCCAGCCAACGGTGAGTCATCACCTCGGCAAGCTCCGCGATGCCGGGCTGGTCACCAGCGCCAAGCACGGCATCTGGGCGTTCTACGCTCTGTCGCCGAAGCTGCCCGTGATCGCGCAAGCGGTGCTCGCCGGGCTGCTGTAGCTCAGGCGGGGATGGGCACGGCGGTGCCCGCTACCCGGATCCCGCCCGAGCCCGGGTCGATCTCCACTGCGATAAGGCTGGGGCGCCCCATGTCGTCGCCCTGGTGGATGGTGATCGTCGCCGGCGGCTGAACAGCGCCGAGCTCGCGCAGGTAGGCGCCTAGGGCGGCGGCCGCGGCACCGGTCGCAGGATCCTCGACGACACCGCCGACGGGGAACGGCACGCGTGAATGGAAGATGGCGGGGCCCTCGCGCCAGACGAGCTGGATGGTGGTCCAATCCTCGGCGGTCATGAGCTGGCGCAGCCGTTCGAAGTCATAGGACAGCCTCGACAGCAACTCGCGCGAACGCACCCCGAACACGAGGTGGTGCGCGCCGGCAAAGGCGATGCGCGGTGGCAACTGCGGGTCGATGTCGTCCTCTTGCCAGCCAAGCGCCGCAAGGGCTTCGGCGACAATCGCCGCCGGCGTCTCGCTCACCGACGGCGTGACGCTGGTGAGTGTCGCGACGGTCCGCCGACTCCCATCCGCGTGCACGCGCACGGCCACCTCGCCCGCCGGTGTCTGGAAACGCAGCTCGCCACCGGCACCCTGATCGGCGAGCGCGACCGCCGAGGCGATCGTCGCATGGCCACAGAACGGAACCTCGGCGACCGGGCTGAAGTAGCGGATCGTGTAGTCACCAGGTCGCGGCAACGGCCACAGGAACGCCGTCTCGCTGTAGCCGACGTCGTGTGCGATTCGCAGCAGCGTCGCGTCGTCGAGTCCATTGGCGTCGAGCACCACCCCGGCGGGATTTCCGCCGCTGGGATCGTCGGAGAACGCCGTGTAGCGAAGAACCTCGACTCCGTTGTCCATCTCAGCCTCCCTGAAGCCGCGTCACCGCCCGGGCACGCCACGAGCGCCGCCCGGTGCGCCGTTCCACGTCGTCAGCGCCGCGCATGGCGCGCACGCTGGTGTTGACGCCCAGCCAGCGCAACGGCTCGGGCTCCCATCGTCGCGAGTGGTGCTGGACCCAGGGCAAACCGATCAGCGGCGACTCCCGGTCGAGGATCAGGTCGGCGAGCGTGCGGCCCGCAACATTCGCGGCGGTCACACCGTCGCCGACGTACCCGCCCGCCCAGGCAAGGCCCTTAGAACGGTCGATGCCCACCGACGGATTCCAGTCCCTGGCCACACCGATCGGACCTCCCCAGCGGTGCGTCACGGCAACTCCGCGGGTCTGGGGAACAAGGTCGTGCAGGGCCTCCTCGAGAGCGCGGAAGACGACGGGTTCGCGGTCGAAATCCTCGCAGATGCGCGAGCCGTAGTGGTACGGCGCTCCGCGCCCGCCAAAAGCGATGCGATCGTCGGCGGTCCGCTGCGCATAGATGAGCAGGTGGCGGCCGTCATTGACGGTCTCGCCCCGCGCCCAGCCGATCTCCGCCCACGCCTCGCTGGACAGCGGCGCCGTGCCGATCATCAGCGAGTAGAGAGGCAGGAGGGCTCGCCGCTCGCCGCGAAGGGTCGCGGTGTACGCCTCGGTGGCGCGCACCACCACCTTGGCCCGCACCGTTCCCCGAGATGTGAGAGCGCGGTGCGGTTGAACCTCGAGGACTGTGGTCTGCTCGGCGATGCGCCCGCCCAATCGCTCGACCGCTCGCGCGAGGCCGCGAACCAGCTTGGCGGGGTGGATGCGCGCGCAGTTCGGGGTGTAGGCGGCGCCACGGCACTCGGTGACCCGGATGCGCTCCGCAACGTCGCCGGCGTCGAGCCAGCACAGCGCGAGGTCCGCGTCTGCGCGCCGCTGCGAGTGAGCCACCTCGTCGCGCAGCTCCGCCTCCTGCAGCGACGTGCGGGCCAGCTTCAGCTGGCCACCGCGCAGCATGTCGGCCTCGACCCCCTCGCGATCGAGGGTTGCCGCGATGTCAGCGATGCCGTCGACCATGGCGCGGTGCATGGCGTTGGCTGCAGCCCTGCCGTGGCGGCGGGCAAGCCGAGCCCATGGCACTGGGAATAGATCACTGCACCAGCCGCCGTTGCGGCCGCTGGCGCCAAAACCGGCGATCTCGCGCTCGAGCAGCAGAACGGACAGCGTCGGGTCCTTCTGCAGCAGCGCATACGCGGTCCACAACCCGGTGAAGCCCGCACCGACGATGGCCACGTCGACATCCTGATCACCGTCGAGCTGGGCACGCGGGGTGAGGTCGTCATCAACGTAGTCGAGCCAGAGACTGAGGCCGCGGTAGTGCCGAGCGCTTGCGACCGTCACGCCCCGATGTTGGACATCACATGCTTGATCCGCGTGTAGTCCTCGAGCCCGTACAGGGACAGGTCCTTGCCGTACCCGGAGTGCTTGAAACCGCCATGCGGCATCTCCGAGACCAACGGGATGTGCGTGTTGATCCACACGCAGCCGAAGTCGAGCAGGCGGGACATCCGCATCGCCCGGCCGTGGTCGCGCGTCCAGACGCTGGACGCCAGGCCATACTCGACGCTGTTCGCCCAGCGCAGTGCCTCCTCCTCGTCGGTGAAGCGCTGCACAGTGACCACCGGGCCGAAGATCTCCTGCTGGATGAGCTCGTCGTCCTGGCGCACCCCGGCGATCACCGTGGCTTCCTGGAAGAAACCGGGTCCCTCCGCCGCTGCGCCGCCCACCGCGACGGAGGCGTGGCTGGGGATCCGATCGAGGAATCCTCGGACCCGGGCGAGCTGATCGCGGTTGTTGAGCGGGCCGTACGCTGCGTCGACGTCGTCGGGAGGACCGGTGTGAGTTGCGCGTGCCTGTTCGGTGAGCGCCGCGAGGAATTCGTCGTGAACACGCGGCCCGGCGAGCACTCGGGTGGCAGCCGTGCAGTCCTGGCCCGCGTTGAAGTACGCGGCGCCGGCGATGCCCTCAGCGGCCAGCTCGACGTCGGCGTCGTCGAAGACGATGACCGGCGCCTTGCCGCCGAGCTCGAGATGGACGCGCTTGAGGTCAAGTGCCGCCGCCTGGGCGACCTCGCGTCCCGCGCGCACGCTGCCTGTGATCGACACCATCGCTGGGATCCTGTGGGACACCATCGCGGCCCCCGTCGTACGATCGCCGCATACGACGTTGAAGACACCCGGCGGCAGCACCTCGCGGGCCAGCTCCGCCATGCGCACGGTGGTCAACGGCGTCGTGTCGGACGGCTTGAGCACGACCGTGTTGCCGGCAGCGAGGGCTGGTGCGAACTTCCAGACAGCCATGAGCATCGGGTAGTTCCATGGAGTCACCTGGCCGCACACTCCGACCGGCTCGCGACGGATCCAGCTGGTGTGGCCGGCCATGTACTCGGTCGATGCGCGACCTTCGAGACACCGCGCCGCGCCGGCCATGAAGCGCACCGTGTCGTGGAGCTGCGGAAGCTCCTCGCTCTCCGTCAGTGCAAGCGGCTTGCCCGTATTGCGGCATTCGAGCTCGACCAGCTCGCGGCCGTGGGCCTCGAGGATGTCGGCGAAGCGGAGCAGAGCGAGGCTGCGCTCCTTCGGAGTCGCGTCGCGCCAGTCGGGAAAGGCATCTGCGGCAGCGTGGTAGGCAGCGTCGACGTCCTCCGCGCTCGACAGCGGCGACTGCGCGAACACCTCGCCAGTGGCGGGATTGACGATCGGGAGCGTGCCGCCGTCCCTGGTCTCCACCGACTCGCCGTTGACCACGTTGCGCACCGTCTCGACCGTCACAGCCATGTCCGAAACCCCCGATGTGAAGTGACCGCGTCAGAACGTGCGCGGCGTGTTGATCCAGAGCACCCGGGTGACCACCTGGCCCGGGTTCCACCAGCGGTGTCTGCGTGTCGACTCGAAGCAGAGCGACATCCCGGCCGCCACGTCGAACTGCTCATGGCGGTCGAGTGTGATCGAGAGCGTGCCTTCGAGCACATAGAGGAACTCCTCGCCCTCATGTGCGTACTCGCCACCGCTGCCCTGACCCGGCTCCACGCTGAACCGCTGCGGCTCGAGCAGCTCGGCGGTGCCGGAGAGATCCTCGATCCGCACACCGGGGATGGGGATGTCCATCGGCGCCAGCTCACCACCGAGAACGCGGCACGCCGGCGCAGCCACGGCGACGAGCGCTGCCACGGTGGTCCCCAGCGCGGCGCTCAGCTTCTGCAAGGAGGCGATCGATGGCTGCACGACGCCACGCTCGATCTCCGAGACCAGGGAGGGCGAGACCCCGGCGGCTGCGGCCAGCGCGCGCAGCGACATGCCGTTGTCGTTACGCCTGTCGCGCAACCGCTTGCCGAGGCCAGTGCCCACATCGGACGATGCGAGTCGTGGTGCGCGGCGCGTCGTTCGCGCCGCCCCCACACGCAATCGGCGTGCGATCGCGTGAACAGCGAGCCCATCCACCTCGCGCAGCCGGTGCACCTCGCGGGCACGGGTCACGTCGGTCGGGTCGTATCGGCGCCACCCTGCGGCGCTTCGCGATGAGCGGACCAAGCCGCGCTGCTCCCAGGCTCGCAACGTGGAGGGGCTGACACCGACCATTCGTGCGACCTCGCTCACCGAGTAGCGCACCGCTGCTGGGGTGCTCACCACCGTCTCCCACATCCCCGTGGACCCACTTGACGAGCCTAGCATCCGCCGCTTAGGGTGTGCGCCGGCCCTTGCAGGTGTTCTGCAAGATGGTCCTTGGGCAGATCGGAGGTGGGTGGATGGCCACGGTCGCGGAGCCGATAGTTCACGAGCGGCGCGTCGAGTCGCAGCTCAAGACCAACACCCTGAATCTCTTCGACACGACGGTGATCGCCACCTCGAGCGTGGCACCCGCATACAGCCTGGCCGCGTCGGTGGCGCTGGTCTTCGCCTTTGTCGGGCTCGCGTCGCCGGCGGCGATCCTGGTGAGCTTCATCCCCGTCCTCTTCATCGCGATCGCGTACTACTACCTCAACCGGATGGATCCGAACTGCGGCGCCTCGTATTCGTGGGTGAGCCGCACGCTGAACCCGTACATCGGGTGGTTCTCGGGTTGGGTGCAGCTGGCCGCAAACGTGCTGTTCTGCGCCTCCGCGCCGATCGTGGCCGGCGCATACACCATGCAGTTGCTCAACAGCGTGTTCCCGGGCCAGATCAGCGCCGACGCCGCCGGCAACAAGTACTGGATCGCCGGCGTCGGGGCGGCGTGGCTTGCGCTGGTGACGTTCATGGTGGTCCGTGGCATCCGGATCACGGCGAATTTCCAGTGGATCCTGGTCGCCATCGAGTACCTGATCGTGCTTGGGTTCGCCTTGGCGGCGATCATCAAGGTGATCGGCGGTCAGCACGCTACCAACGCGGTCGCGTCCAGCTGGTTCAACCCCGGCTCCGTGGGTTTTGGGGCACTCGCCAGCAGCCTGGCGCTTGGTGTCTTCTTCTTCTGGGGATGGGACACTGCGGCCAACGTGAACGAGGAATCCAAGGCAGCCGACGAGAATCCCGGGCGCGCCGGGATCATCAGCATGTTCATCCTGCTTTTCATCTTCCTGATCGCGGCGATCGCGATGCAGCTGGTTATCAGCCAGGACGCCTTCGCCGATCCGAACAACTCGACGAACATCCTCTACTACTTCGCGCAGCAGCTGGCGAGCTCGCCGCTGACCTACCTCATGATCCTCGCGGTGGTGTCCTCGACGGTGGCGACCATGCAGACGACGCTGCTGCCCTCGAGCCGGCTCAGCTTCTCGATGGCGCGTGACGGAGTCTTCCCAAAAGCTTTCGCAACGGTGCACAGGAGCTGGCTCACGCCCTGGGTGGGAACGATTATCACCGCCGTCTTCGCGCTGGTGGTCATCGTGGTGACGTTGCTGTCGGACAGCGTGAGCACTGTCTTCGCCAACCTGATCCTCAACATCGGCGTCCTGGTTGCCGTGTACTACGGCGTCACCGGGATCGCGTGCACCTGGGCATTCCGCAAGGTGCTCGCCAGCGGAGCCAAGATGTTCATCTTCGCCGGGCTCCTTCCGTTCATCGGCGGCGTGGCATTGCTCGCGCTGAGCGGCTTCATTGAGTACCAGTCGTGGACGACCGACATCACCACGGCGATGCCGGTGCTGGTGACCATGGCCCTGGGAATCCCGCTCTTGATCCTGGCGGTGGTCACGAACCGCTCCGGATTCTTCCGCCAGAAGACCGTCTCCTACGTCATGGTTGACGGCAGGCTCACTGCAGCGCCGACGGCCTCCGTCAGCTAGGCGCCGTGCTCATGAAGCACCACGCCAACGCTGAGCTCCAGAAGGGGAGGGAACGTTCCGTCGCGCGCGGAATGGGGTCAACCATGACCGGGTTCGCCCACTCCGCGGCTGGCACCACCCTCATCGACTCCGATGGCAAGCGTTTCCTCGACTTCGCCAGCGGCATCAGCGTCAACAACCTCGGCCATGGCCATCCCGACGTGGTCGCAGCCATCCACCGCCAGGTGGATCTGCTGATCAACTCTGGCGGCCCGGTGATGATGCCGGACGTCTACGTCGAGCTCTGCGAGCGACTCTGCGCGCTTGCTCCGGTTCCGAAGCCGGCGCGGGCACTGTTGCTCAACAGCGGCGCGGAGGCGGTCGAGAACGCGGTGAAGGTGGTGCGGGCGGCCACCGGCCGGCCGGCGATCATCAGCTTCCAGAACAGTTTCCACGGGCGCACGCTGATGGCGATGAGCCTGACGGGGAAGGTGCATCCGTACAAGCAGAACTTCGGGCCGTACGCGACCGAGGTGTACCAGGCAGCCTACCCCTACGCGTATCACGACCAGACGGCAGACGCGAGCCTGGAGGCGCTCGCCGCGCTCTTCGCCTCGCAGGTGCCACCCGACCGGGTGGCCGGGGTGATCGTGGAACCCGTGCAGGGTGAGGGCGGCTTCGTCGTGCCCCCCGATGATTTCCTCCCCCGGCTCGCACGCCTGCTCCATGAGCTCGACATCCCGCTGATCGCTGACGAGATCCAGACTGGGTTGGGGCGCAGCGGTGAGATGTTCGCGGTGAACCACTGGGGTGTCGAGCCCGACCTCGTGCTTCTCGCCAAGTCGCTCGGGGGAGGGCTGCCGCTGGCGGCGGTTGTCGGGCGCGCCGAGCTGATGGACGCACCCGCGCCGGGCGGCCTCGGCGGCACCTTCGGAGGCAACCCGGTGGCTTGCGCGGCAGCGCTGGCGGTGCTCGAGGTCATCGAGCGCGACGGCATCTGCGCACGTGCACGACACGTCGGCGAGACTGCCATCCAGCACATGCGACTGATGCAAGAGCGCCACGACTGCATCGGTGACGTGCGCGGCATCGGCGCGATGACCGCGATGGAACTGGTTCACAACCGCTCTAGCCGTGAGCCGGCCCCGGAACTGGCCATCGCTGTTCTGCGCGAGGCGCACAGCCGCGGCCTCGCGCTGTTGCGCGCGGGGCTGTACGACAACGTCATCCGCCTGCTCATGCCCCTGACCATCAGCGACGACGAGCTGTCCAAGGGCCTCGAGATCCTCGAGCAATCAGTCGAGTCCGCCACCGCCGCTGAACCGGCGACCCTCACGAGGAGGCAACATGTCCGCTGACGCAAGCAGCCCGAGGGGCCCGTGGCCGACGTCGTCGAGCAGTCCGCCCGGGCGCAGCACCAGCAGCGCCATCGACCCCAAGCGCGTCGCCGAGCTCACCGAGCGGGAGGAGCGCGAGTTCCTGGCCAAGCGCCAGCGATCGCGTGAGCTCTGGCAGGGTGCGACCCACTCGATGCCACGCGGCGTCCCATCGTCGTTCCAGGACACCCCACCGCAGCCGGTGTTCATCGACCGGGGCCAGGGAAGTCATGTCTGGGACGTCGACGGCAACGAGTACGTCGACTTCCACAACGGCTTCGGGGTCATGGTGGTCGGCCACGCGCACCCCTCGGTGGTCGCCGCCGTCAACGACCGCATGGCGCGCGGTTCGCATTTCGCGCAGCCGGTTGCCGAGGATGCCGCGGTCGCAGAGGAGCTCACGCGGCGGTTCTCGCAACCGCAGTGGCGGTTCACCAACAGCGGCACGGAGTCAACACTCGACGCGGTGCGGCTGGCACGAGGGTTCACCGGGCGCGAGCGGCTCGTCAAGATCGAGGCCTCGTACCACGGCCACCACGACTCGCTGATGGTCAGTGTGGAGCCGGCCCCTGACCTGATGGGCCCCGTCGACCATCCCAACTCCGTCCCGTATTGCGAGGGCATCCCGCGGGCCAACGTCGACCTGGTCACCGTCGTTCCGTTCAACGATCTCGACGCCTTGGAGCGTGCCTTCAGCCACCACGACGACATCGCCGCCGTGGTCGTCGAGCCGGTGATGATGAACATCGGCATCGTCCTGCCGGATGACGGCTATCTCGCCGGGGTGCGCGACATCGCCCACCGCCACGGCGCCCTGCTCGTCTTCGACGAGGTGAAAACGGGCGTGACCATCGCCCCCGGTGGAGCGTCGGAACGATTCGGCGTCACCCCCGACATCGTCTGCCTCGCCAAGGCGATCGGTGGTGGTCTGCCATGCGGCGCCATCGGCGGACGCGAGGACGTGATGGCCACGATCACCGACGGGCGTGTCGCCCAGATGGGCACGTTCAATGGCAACCCGCTCACCACGGCGGCGTCGCGCGCCACCCTCCTCGAGGTGCTCACACCCGGCGCGTACGCGCATTTCGATGCGCTCGCCGAGGAGCTGCAGGGCGGCCTGGACGGCATCATCAGCGAACACGACCTGCCGTTCCATGCTCTCACCCTCGCCGCACGCGGCTGCGTGACGTACCGCAAGGAGAAGGTGCGCAATTACCGCGACTACCTCGACATCGACAAGTCGGTGCCGTACCTCTCCTGGCTGTACCAGAGCAACCGCGAGGTGCTGATGGCGCCCGGCGCCGAGGAGAACTGGACCCTGTCGGTGCAGCACAGCGAGGCGGACGTGCGACGCTACATCGACAACTTCGCGGAGTTCGCTCGCGACCTGACCAGCGCCTAGCCTTCGCCAGCGCCAAAGGCTGACTCACGACGGTACCGCCTGCCTATGCTCCACCCCGCCCGCCGCGGGAGCGGGTGCCGGGCGGAGGAGGAGGAGCGGCGCCGTGAACGTCTTGCGGACCAAGTCGATCGAGCAGTCGATCGAGGACACCGAGGACGCCGAGAACGGCCTGAGGCGGAGGCTCGGCCCCATCGACCTGACGGTGTTCGGCGTCGGCGTGATCATCGGCACTGGGATCTTCGTGCTCACCGGCAAGGCCGCCGGCGTCCAGGCCGGCCCCGCGGTCGCCCTCTCGTTCGTGGTCGCCGGCATCGCGTGCGGGTTGGCGGCCCTGTGCTACGCGGAGTTCGCCAGCACCGTCCCGGTGGCGGGATCCGCCTACACCTTCTCGTACGCGACGCTCGGCGAGATGGTGGCGTGGATCATCGGCTGGGATCTCATCCTCGAGCTGGCGCTGGGCGCGAGCACGGTGGCCGTGGGTTGGTCGACCTACGCGGTCGACCTTCTGAAAGCCGGCGGGATCACCATCCCGAGCGCGCTCATCGGTGATGGCCACAACGTCATCGCGGCGGCGATCGTGCTGGTGCTCACCGGGGTGATCTGCTTCGGGATCAAGGTCTCGTCACGGTCAACCTGGTCGTGGTGACCATCAAGGTGGCCATCGTCCTCTTCGTGATCGTGGCCGGGCTCTTCTACATCCACGCCGCCAACTACTCGCCGTTCATCCCACCGAGCGGGACCATCCCGTCAGGCGGCGCCACCGTCACCAAGTCGCTGTTGCAGGACCTCGGGGTGGCGCCCGGCTCCTTCGGAATCAGCGGCATCTTCACCGGCGCCGCGCTCGTCTTTTTCGCCTTCATCGGTTTCGACATCGTGGCCACCGCGGCCGAGGAGACGAAGAAGCCGCAACGCGACCTGCCAATCGGAATCATCGCCTCGCTGGCCATCTGCACCGTGCTGTACGTGGCCGTCTCGCTGGTGGTGACCGGGATGGTCAAGTTCAACCACATCAGCATCGCCGCACCGCTCGCCGCAGCCTTCCGCTCGGTCGGCCACCCGGGTTTCGCCAACATCATCTCGGCGGGCGCGCTCGCGGGCCTCACCACGGTGATGATGATCCTCATGCTGGGGCAGAGCCGGATCTTCTTCGCGATGAGTCGCGATCACCTGCTGCCCGCGGCCTTCGCAAAGGTCAACAGGCGCACCGGAGCACCAGTTCGGACCACCCTGGTGACCGGCGCCGTGGTGGCGGCGGTGGCGTTCTTCGTCCCACTCGCCGACCTCGCCGACCTCGTCAACATCGGAACGCTGTTCGCCTTCGTCCTGGTGGCGATCGCCGTCCTGATATTGCGACGCACGCGCCCCGACCTCAAGCGGGCATTCCACACTCCGGGCATGCCGGTGACGCCGGTGCTCTCCGTGTTCGCGTCGGTCTACCTAATGCTCAACCTGCCCGCCCTGACCTGGTTGCGGTTCGTCATCTGGATGGCGATAGGGCTGGTCGTGTATGCATCGTACGGGGCGAGGCACAGTCGCGTCGGTCAGCGAAGAGCCGCCAGCTGACCGCGCGCACGGCCCCCACGACGACCTGACTGTCAACGCCATCGTCGATCGGCTGCTTGCCTAGGGCAGGAAGAGCATCGAGTCACCGAACTCGTGCCAGAGATAGCCGGCGTCCACCGCGGTTGCGTAGGCGTCGGCGACCATCTTGGGCCCGGCGACCGCCTCGAGCAGCAGCAGGTGACTCGACTCCGGAAGGTGCAGACCCGTGATCAGGCCGCTCACCACCCGTGCCGGGCGGTCAGGCTCGAGAACGAGATCCGTCCAGCCCTCACCGCCCCGTATCTGGCCATCCGCCGCCACCGTCTCGAGGGCGCGCACCACCGTGGTGCCGACGGCGACGACGCGCCTGCCGGCGCGACGTGTGTCGGCGACCAGCCGGGCCGTGCTCACCGGCACGGAGTAGCGCTCCGGTGCCGGGGGTTCGTGGAACTCCGGGCTCGAGACGCCAGCGTGCAGTATCAGAGGGGCGACAGTGATCCCGGCGGCCATGAGACGAACGAGCAGCTCGGCGGTGAAGGGCCGACCGGCGCTCGGCATCTCCGCACTGCCGGGCTCATCCGCGTACACCGTCTGGTGGGCGCTCAGCGGAAGGGAGTCGGCGAGGTGGCCGTACGCGATGGGGCGTCCGTGCACGCCGAGGTACGGCACTGGCTCCGTTGTCGGAGTGACAGACACCACCCAGAGCCGCGTGGGAGCGGACGCAGAGTCCGGATGCGGGCGCTCCAACGTGAGGGCCACGCCACCGGGAAGTCGAAGCACCGAACCCGCGGCGCCGCCCCGGTCGGGCCCGCGGTTGTCAGCACGGCGGACCTCAACGATCCAGTGCGCCGGGTCGAGCCAGCCGGAAAGATGCACGCGCGCAGGCTGGCCATCCTCGCGCTCGGCGCGCAGCGCGGCGGGCACGGTCGCCGACGTGTTGACCACCACCAGGTCGCCCGCCTCGAGCACCTCAGGAAGGTCGCGGAACCGGCGATGGGACAAATCGGCACGCGTTGCCACGAGAAGGCGCACGCCGTCGCGTGCGATGCCGCGCTGTTCCGCCGGCACCGCCGCCTCGAGCCCTTCACGCGCGATGAACCGAGTGTGGGGGCGGGCCATGCCCCGAGCCGGCGCGATCATGGGGAGGTCGCCGAGTTGGCGAGCTCGCCCACCGTGTAGCGACCGCTGGGAAGCTCGCCCTCGACCAGGCGCACCAGTGACGGGACGACACTTTCGGCGGTGGGCCGATCGCTGATGTCCTCACCGGGGAATGCCTGCTGCTGGAGGTCGGTGCGCATGTCGCCGGGGTCGAACGCGTAGACGCGAAGCCCGGGATGCTCGACGCCGAGGATGGCGGTGATGTGGTCGAGCGCCGCCTTGGACGACCCGTAGCCACCCCAGCCCTCGTAGGGCTCCGTCGCCGCGTCGGACGAGACGTTGATCACCCGGCCCTGACGCTCCGCGAGGTGGGGGAGGAGAAGCTGCAACAGCGCCACGGGTGCGAAGGTGTTGACCGCGTAGACGGCCGCGAGCGCCGCGAGTGGATACTCGGCGAGCCGTGGTTGGGGGCTCGGCCCCAGCACGCTGGCGTTGTTGACGACCAGGTCGAGGCCGCCGGCAGCCGCCACGGCGGCGGCGATGCGTCCACGATGGTCGGGATCCGCGACGTCACCGGGAATTGCGCTGACAGACGCCGGTTCAGGCATCGCTGCGGCGGCGGCCGCAAGGCGGCCGGCATCACGGCCGTCGATGACTACGTGCCACCCGCGACGAACCAATTCGGTGCTCAGCGCGTGGCCGAGCCCGCGCGAGCCACCGCTGACGTAGGCGACCCGCGGAGTGGGGGTGGTCCGGCTGGAGGTTGTCATGTCGCCAGGGTAGAAGTTAAAGTAAGCCTTATGTCAAGTGGGGTGAGCGTGCGCAGTGACGACCACCTTCCCATTGGCGAGGTGGCGCGCCGGGCGGGCTTTGCCGCCTCGGCCCTGCGCTACTACGAGAAGGAGAGCCTGATCAGCGGAGCGCGCAGCGACGGGGGCCAGCGCCGCTACCCGCGCAGCGTGCTTCGCAGGCTCGCGTTCATCCGGGCCGCCCAGAATGTTGGGCTGTCGCTCGACGAGATCCGGGCCGCGCTGGCCGCGCTGCCCGAGTCGCGCGTTCCGACCAAGGCCGATTGGGCGCGTCTTTCCAGCTCCTGGCGCAGCCGGCTCGACGAGCAGATCGCTGGGCTCGTGGCGCTGCGCGACGGACTGTCTACGTGCATCGGTTGTGGGTGCCTGTCGCTCCGCCGCTGCGCACTGTCCAACCCCAGCGACGTCGCCGCTGGGGCTGGCGCAGGCGCGCGGTTCCTCCCCTCGTCTCTCCGGCGACCCTAGGGCGCTACGACATGGAGCACCCGCCGGCGTGGTTGCTCCACTCCGATTCACGATGTACGGATGATCGTTGGCGTACAGGTCGGCTCCGGCCCCGTTGGTGGCGCCGAAGATGAGCCTCGACCAGGCCGCCGTTGTACCGCAGGTTGTTCGAAGCCGCGGCTGCCGCGTTTGCTGCCTTAGCGGGTCTCGCGGCGAACCCGCCAGACGACGAGAGCGTCACAAGGTGGTCGGGGGCTCTTGCTAGGCTGCTCCGATGGCCTCGCCCGACGTCCACGTCCTCGGCCGCACCGCCGGCTCTGATGACAGCGACGAGACCGCGAGCGTCGCCACCGCCGGCAGTGTCGACACCCGGTGGAGCGTCGCCACCGCCGGGAGCGTGCGCACGCGCGCCAGTGTTGCCATGGCGGGCAGCGTAGCGACCTACGCCAGCGTCGCCACCGCTGGAAGCGCAGGGACTGCGGCCAGCGCGATGACCGCCGGCAGCGCGGCGACCGTGGCCAGCGTGGCCACCGCCGGAAGTGCGCTGACCGTCCTCAGCGCCGGCGTCGCCGGCTCGGTGCTCAGCGTTCTCTCGGTCGCGTTGCGTGGCTGCGTGGCGTGCGTCGCCTGCGTGCGCTGCACGCGGTGTATCGCCTGCTTTCGCTGCGTTGACTGCAGCGGCCTGGTCGGAGCCGTGGGCAGCACCGGCGTGCACAAGGGCTAGGCGTGCCGTCCCGGGCCGTCTGCGAAGTGCGTCAGCCGGAGGTCTGCCCGGTCTGGTGTGCCTTCTTGGCCGCTTCCCGGCGCGCCGCCTTCCCTGTGGAGGGAGCCTTGGGCTTCTTCTGCTGTTTCTTGGGCGCGCCGCGCGTCTTCTCGCTGGCCATGTGGGCTGCCTCCAGTGGGATTCGAGTGGACGTGTTCCGCCCCTGGAACGCTACATCACCTCGGGGTGCCGGGTGGCACAGCGTCAGCTACGCGAGCCGGTGTTCTCCGCGACACTCACCGCCGCCGAGGCGGCCCGCCGGCCGGTCAGCAGCACCGGCCGGGCAACGAATTGATCGTCGCGCTCGATGCGACCCGGCGCCACGTCGCCGCCGAAGTACGCCGGGAGGAAGAAGGCGTAGAGGAACGCGGCGAAGATGGTTTGTGCGCCAAGGACGCAGAGGACCAGCGCGGCGATGCCGGGCCGCACCTCCTGCAGTGGTCCGAAGCCCTCGGTGGCCCACTTGATGGCAATGGCGGCGCCGGCGAGGACGCCGATGCCGAGCACGCCGGCGCCGCCCAGCAGCGTTCGCTCGATGGTGAGACGGCGGTTGACGAAATCGGACAACCGGTCAGTGACCCCGGTCGGTAGCGGCAGACAGACGCGCACCAGCACCCCCAGCTGAATCATCTGCCAGCCGATGATGGTCAGGACGGCACCGACGAGCATGGGGTGCAGGACCAGGTTGATGGGCCCGAGGTGCACAGGGCCGAAGGTCATGGGGATGACCAACGCGAGCCCGAGCACAAAGGCGAAGATGCCGGGGATCAGGTACAGCCAGGTTGGGCTCGCCAGCAGCAGGAACTTGAGGTGGCGCCACCCGTCGGGCCACGTCTGCAGCTTGGATTCACCGACGCGTGGGTGGTACGGGATGGGCATCTCGCCGACCCGCAGCTTGGCCCGCGCGGCCTGCACGATCATCTCGGAGGCGTACTCCATCCCCGGCGTCCTCAGCCCCAGCGAGGCGTAGGCGCGCGCGTCGATCGCGCGCATCCCGCTGTGGGCGTCCGAGACGGTGATGTTGAAGAAGCGGTTGAGGAGCCGGGTCAGGATCGGGTTGCCGATGTAGCGGTGCTTCCATGGCATCGCCTTCTTGCCGATCGCACCCATGAGCCGGCTGCCGATCACCATGTCGGAGGTGCCGTACAGAACCGGGTAGGCCAGCTCAGGAATCGCCTGCATCGGGTAGGTCCCGTCCGCGTCGGCCATGACCAGGACCTGGCCGCGCGCGGCGGCCATCCCTGCGTGGTAGGCGTTGCCGTACCCGCGCACTGGCGCGCTCACGACGCGGGCACCGGCGGCCTCGGCGATCTCGGCGGAGGCGTCGGTGGAACCGTTGTCGGCGACGATCACCTCGCCATCAAGTCCGGCCTCGCGCAAGGCAGCGAACGCCTCGCGGATCACCGTCCCGACCGAGCCGGCCTCATCGAGGCACGGGAGGACGACGCTCACGAGGGGGGAGTCGGGGTCGGCGGCCCGCCGAAGCTCGAGCATCTGCCGCCCCGCCCGGTCGACGGTCGCGACAGGCGAAGGCGCACGGCGTCGCGGGACACCCACCGGCAAGAAGGACTTCACATCCCTTCTAACGACGGACCATGCAATCCCTTGCAGCGTGCGACGAGATCACCCGTGGCCGGCCACAGAACCTCTCAGCCGAGCCAGCCGTCGAGTGTGACAGCGACGCGCGCCATGACGGCTTCGGTGGGATCGCCGGGCTGGACCTCATAGTTGTCCGTGCGTGGGCCCGCCGCGTACTGCCAGATCAGGAAGCCCGCGATGCCCGCGCCGAATTGAGCCTGCAACTTCTCCTTGAGGAACGAGGCACGCTGCGCCAGCGACGCCGCCGTGACCGGCCCGCCGGTGCTCCCATCCGCGGCGATCGACGCCTGGAGGCCGACTTCGCCCGCGAAGATCGGCTTGTTGAGCGAATGGCACTGGTTGATGCGTACTGCAACGCCGTGCCACTGGTCACCTGGCAGCCCGCCGCGGCCGAAGTAGTCATGGTATTCGCAGATGTCGATGAGGCCGGAGTGGAGGTTCAGGAAGTCGGACGTGCTCGAGGTGCCGCACTGGCCTGTGGCGATGGTGCCAAGGCTCACCAGGTGGCCTCGGTCATTGACCTTGATGATCCCGGCGACGTCGTCGGCGAAGGAGCGAAGAGCGGCATTGGCGGCCGCGTCCTCACAGGCACTCCCGACGCCGTCGAGGGCCTCGGCCTCGTTGACCAGCTGCCAGAAGGCGATGGTCGGGTTGTTCCGGTAGTGGGCGGCGATCGCAGCGGCGTAGTCCCGGTACGACAGGCTGTAGCCGTAGTCGACGGCGCGATATCCCGACTGGTACCAGGCGAGCGTGCGGTACGGCGCCTGCCCGGCCGGCCACGGTTCGCACGCCGCCCACTGGTCGGCGAGGACCGGGATCACCTTCATCCCACGCGCGGCAGCGGCCGACAGGACGTGATCGAACTGGCTCCAGTTGCCGGGCCCGCCGTATGCCTGCATGAACCAGGTCCGCACCACGGTTGCCCCGGAGTTGTTGCGGATCTCGTCCAGGGCCGCGGCCACGTCAGCGCTGCTCTGCGCACCACCGCACTGGTGGCCGGGCGACGCCGAGGTCAGGCGGTAGTCGTCGTAGCCGGCAAACTGCCAGGGACTGCCGTTCAGCATCAGCGAGGTGCCGTTGCGGCTGACCAGCCCCGATCCACCGGCGGCACCGGCTGAGGGGCCAGCCGATGCGGTCGGATGCGCGCTTGCGGCGGAGGGGTTCGAACCCGCGGCGCCGCCGGCGCTCCGTTGGCCGGCGGTTCCTGACAGACCAGTGGAAGGGTTGTTCCCGGACGCCGACGTCCCTGCGGCCGACGGGAGGGAGTGGAGGAGGTCCGCGCCGAATCGAAGGGTGCCGTCAGCGTTGCCGTGCGGCGTCTCGCCTCCCGCCGCGAAGCCGGCGCAGCAGAGCACCGCCGCCAGGAGGGGCGCGCCGACCACCGATCGGTGGCTGAGCTGGCGCAGGCGGGCAAAGGGGCGGGAGATGGCTGGTCCTCGTCATCGACGGTCCGTGGGGCCAGACCGGGGGGCGATGCCGATTCACCGTATTCGGGGCAGGGACTCGCTGCGGTGACCTTCGGCTAACGCTCATGCGACGAACCGGGTGCCATGGCGCGCTCGCTGCGTGCAAGTTTTCCCGTAGGGCGGTCGTTCTTGTGGGTGAACTTCCGCGGAGCCTTCTCAGGTGGCGCGCAGCGCCCGGGGACCAGCCTGACCTCCATGGAAGGGAGGAGACTCTTCATTGAGCGCGGCATCCTCGCTTCTCGCGCGGCTTCTCGCGCGTGCCCGCGACGTCGGCGGCCGGCAGGCGGACGCCTTCCTTACCTGGGCCCGTCAGCACCGCGCGCTCTGGCCCGCGGCGGCCATCGTGCTGGTGACGGTGGTCGGGTACAGCCTGACGCTGGGCAGCATGTTCGACTACCTGCGCCTGGAGACGCCGCTGGCCTACCTGCCGCTGCTGCCCTTCTTCGCCCTCGGCATCGCGCTGTTCACCGCGCATCGCTACCGCAACGTCAGCGCGGGGATTCGGGATCGCCAGATCGACTTCCTCATCGGCATTCCGATGATTGTCTTCGCTCTGTTGCTGATCACCATCGTGCCGGCGCTGGCCTCCACCTACTACTGGAGCAACCGGCCGGACGTCCTCTCGATGGCGCTGTTCGCGGGTGGGCTGATCACCATCTTCTACGGGATCAACTGGTTCTGGCGGCTCAAGAGTGCGCTCGTCTTCCTGGTGCTGATGTGGCCGGCGCTCTACCTCAACATCATGCCGGGGCTGATGCAGTCCTTCACGGACGCCACCAACAGCGCGCTGGGCAAGGTGGTGCACCTGCTCCCGCTGGGCGTCTCGCTGACGGGATCACCGGGGATCCTCTCGGTCCACCAGGCGAGCGGCGCGCCGCTGACCGTCAGCGTGGGAACCGCGTGTTCGGGCGCGGACTCGGTTCTCGGGTTCCTGCTCATCGGCGCGGCAATTCTCACCGCCGTCGGCGGCGGCGGCATTCGCAAGTTCCTCTGGATGGTGTTCGGCCTGGCGCTCACGTTCGCGGTCAATGTCTTCCGGTTGACGTCCATCCTGGCCCTGGCGTCGGCAGGCCACCCCGATCTCGCGCTCGGCGGCTACCACGCGGTGATCGGACTGATCCTGTTCACGCTGGTGATCGCGGCGATGATGCGGCTGCTGCCGATCTTCGGACTCCACCCACGACCCGACGTTGTGCAGACAGGCAGATCGCGGCAGTTGACCGCGATCGCTCCGCGTCGCCCCACACTCCGCCGGCGCCGGGCCACCATCGGCATCATGGCGGCGCTGGCCGTCCTCGTCGGGCTCGCCAACCAGGGTTTGGCGCCCTACGCCGCCTTCCAGGACGGCACTGGCTCGCCGAGCGTGGTGCCGTTTTCGATCGGATCGGCACCGGGGGGGATGCAGGTCAGCTTCTACCAGGAATACCCGTGGGCCAAGCAGTACTTTGGCGCGAACTCGACCTTCACCCGCTACTACTTGAGCGGGATCCCGACACCGCCCAAACCGGCGACGGCGACGGCGAAGACGACAAGCCTGGTGCAGTCGAACCTCGTCTACGCGGACGTGGTCCGCACGGACGACAAGGGTTCGCTGGACGCGTACAACCTGCAGAATTGCTTCCTCTTTCACAACTACAGCATCTCCACCTCGCAGCGGATCGACATCGGCAGCGGCGTCACCGCGTTGCTGCTCAACTACCAGGCCCCCGGCAACCCGCCGCAGCGCTGGGCCAGCGTGTCATGGGCATGGCCCGTCGACTACAAGGGACAGACCTACTACGAGCGCGTCACGCTGACGTCGAGCCTGACCACCGGGGGCGCCGACGCCGACGTCTCGCCAAGCGGCGGCTTCCAGGGGATGCTGGTCAGCTTCCTGAACCTGCTCAACGGTAGTCACGACGATCCCAAGCTCGACGCGAAGTACAAGAGTGCCGACGCGCTGCTTCGCGCCGACGCGGCGGCACTCGTCAGCCACGCGGTCAAGCACCGGGTCTGACGATGACCACCCGGCCGGACGGGGCTCCGAGCCTCTGGGCACGACTGGCGGCCGGTGTCGCGTGCGCTGCCGCAGTCGGGCTGGCGCTGACGCCTCTCATCCCACACGACACTGCCGGGCAGAGCGCGCCCGGAACCTCGTCTTCGGCACCCGTTGGTTCCCCGGCTTCCAACAGCGCCACGCTCTGTCCGACGCCGTCGATCTCGACAGTGACCACCGAGACCACCCCCGGGTCGGGCGTGTACACCGCGCCACCCGCGGGCCCCAAGGGTGTGTGGGTCCAGGTGACCGGCACCAACCTCGTGAGCCCGGTGTGCCAGCGGTCCGTGTACGTGGGCACCGTGCAGCAGCCGGGTGACCAGAACACGCCCGGCCCGGTGACGCCACCCAGCCCGGCTGCTTCGCCGACACCGACGACATCGCCGTCGCGGGCGTCGTCACCGACCCCATCACCCACCGCGCCTCCTCCCGACACGGAGACCCTGTACTTTTCGTCTAACGGCGACAGCGGCCCGGTCTCGGTTCACTTCGCCGACCCGAGACACAGCAGCGCCCCGGTGCTGAGCAACAACAATTTCACCTTCCTGTCCCCACCGGTGATCACGGGAATGTCGACGCAGACCCCGTCGGAGAGTGCGTACATCGCGCTCGCTGGAACCGGCTTCACGATGGGCGGCCTCAACCCCATGACCGGGGTGACGTACTACCAGGGTCCCGCGTCCTCCGAGGTCGGCTGCGACGCCGTGGCCGCCGTCTTCAGCGACGACGCGCACATGACGCTCAATGCGCCGACCACGTACTGCAACGGCGACGTCGTGGTCACCTTTGAGACGCAGCTGGACACGCGCTACCCGATCTCGAGCAGCAACATGAACATCATCGAGGCCGCGACGCCGCAGCCGATCCAGGTGCGCGGTGTGGTGTCATCCATCCTTCCGAAACAACCCAGCCCGGGTGCGACCATGTACGTCATCGGCTCCGGGTTCGGCGCCACCTCGGGAACGGCCACACTGAACGGGTCCTCTCTCCAGGTGATCTCCTGGAACGACCGCGTGGTATCGCTGGTGGTTGCTAAGGATGCGACCAGCGGCTCGGTCGTCCTCACCCGCTACGACGGCACCACGGTCCCCATTGGCGGCGTGACGTTGGTCCCACCGGCGCTTGCCTTCCCCGGCGGGTCGTCGGCGGCGGCAGCTGCTGCGGCGGCCGCGTCGGCGGCCGCCAAGAAGCCGATCATCTTCGGCCTGCCGGTGCCGCCGAGTAGGCCGCTGTCAGGTGGCGAGACCGTGACGGGCCAGCTCAACCCCGCTCCGTCGCTGTCGCCGTTCGTCAACAACATCAACTACACCACGACACCAGTCGGATTCGCGCCATT
Source organism: Candidatus Aeolococcus gillhamiae (assembly GCF_016464765.1). Taxonomy (NCBI): domain Bacteria; kingdom Bacillati; phylum Candidatus Dormiibacterota; class Candidatus Dormibacteria; order Candidatus Aeolococcales; family Candidatus Aeolococcaceae; genus Candidatus Aeolococcus; species Candidatus Aeolococcus gillhamiae. The sequence continues at coordinate 50,540 of NZ_JAEKNS010000134.1, forward strand.
TGCAGTACTGGCCGCCATCGTTCTCATTGCCGCCTTCATCCTGGGCTTCGTTCAAGCCGGGCTCTTCGTGCTCTTTGCGCGGCGGAGCCGTCGAATCGCAGCAGCGGCACGGGCTGCGGCTGAGAACGCGCTGGTCGAGCGTCGTCGCGGACGCGAGCTGCGGCTGGGGCGGCACGTACGCAACGTCGAGGTCATCGGACGGGCGGCGCCAATCGGACACCTTCTCTTGCGCGCCGGTGCCATCGACCGCCATGCGTTGCGCGAGGCTCTCCACCAGCACCGCACCGAAGGACGTCCCCTCGGTGAGGTGTTGGTTGCACGCGGGGCGGCCAGCGAGAAGGCGGTCTGGGGCACGCTCGGCGATCAGTGGGGCATCTCACTGGGCGACCTGGAGAACCATTGGGTGGACGTCACGCTCGCGCAGCGGCTCCCGGCGGTCGACGCCATCCGATACCGCGTGCTTCTGGTGCGAGGCATCGGAGAGACCGTCGTGGTGGCCATGGCTGACCCGTTCGACACGCGGGCACGCCTTCACGTGGAGCGCGTCGTGGGGCTCCGTGTGGTCCCGATTCTTGCCACGCCCAGCGCCATCCGTCGGCGACAGGAGCAGGTGTACTCCGCAGCCCTCCTCGACGAAAGTGTCGAGTCACTCCAACGAGCACACCCCGAGGCATCGGCGCATCTCCTCCTGACGCGGCGTCAGCGAATCACTGCGGTCATGGGGGGCGTGCTGGCCATCAGTCTTGCAGTGGTGTTCGGGGGCCCGTTCTTCATCGCTGTCGCGGGATTCGTCGTTGGACTCTACGCCGTCGTCGTTGTATTCCGAGCGTATGTGATTGTTCGCGGCTCCAAGTTCCTTGGCGTCGTGGACATCACGGCCGCAGACCTCGCCGCCCTTACAGACCTGCCCATCTACACAATCCTGTGCCCCCTCTACCGGGAGGCCGGCGTCTTGCCGCAGCTTGTCGAAGCCTGCGCGGCGCTCGACTACCCCGCGTCTCTCCTCGACATCAAGCTCTTGCTCGAGGCCGATGACATTGAAACACTCAACCTAGTACTCGACTACCCGTTGCCCGGCAACTTCGACGTCATCGTGGTGCCAGCGGAGGGCCCACGGACAAAGCCAAAGGCTTGCAATTACGGCCTGCAGTTTGCTCGTGGCGAATACGTGGTGATCTTCGACGCCGAGGACATCCCGGAGCCCGACCAGCTGAAGAAGGCGATCGCGACGTTCAGGCGGTCAGGCCCAAGTGTAGGTTGCGTGCAGGCGAAGCTCAACTTTTACAACCCACGCCAGAACGCCCTCACGTCTTGGTTTGCGCTTGAGTACACGGCCTGGTTCGACTTCTTCCTCCCAGGCTTGGTCGACCTCGGCCTTCCGGTGCCATTGGGCGGGAGCAGCAACCACTTCCCCACGGCACTGTTGCGCCACCTCAATGCCTGGGATCCGAACAACGTCACCGAGGACGCGGACCTTGGGATTCGCCTGCATCGCGCCGGCTACCGCACCGTGATCATGTCGTCAACCACGCTCGAGGAGGCCAATAGCGACTTCGTCAACTGGGTGAAGCAGCGCTCGCGGTGGGGAAAGGGCTACGCCGTCAGCTGGCTGGTACAGATGCGTCACCCAGTGACCCTCTACCGCCTGGTGGGGTGGAAGAGCTTCATCTCTGTCCACCTGACTCTCGGAGGAACCTTCGGAGTTTCGGTGCTCAACCTGGCGGTCTGGCTGCTCACCCTCCTCTGGGCTCTGGCTCAGTTCAACTTCATCGCCTACCTGTTCCCCTCGGCCATCTACTACGTAGGGATGCTTGAGCTTCTGGTCGGCAACTTCTTCTTCCTGTACATGGGCGTCTGGTCTTGCCAGCACCGCAAGTCATGGGAGCTGACCCGAGTTGCGCTGTTGGCGCCGGCCTACTGGCTGATGATGTCCCTGGCCATGCTGAAGGCCGGGCTCCAACTGGTGACCAAACCCACGTACTGGGAGAAGACCGTACACGGCCTCTTCGACAACGGGTCGGTTGTGCAGGACGTTGCTCTGGTTGGCACTAGCGCCCCGACAAACACGTCGGCCCCTGTACTCGCTGACGAAGCCGCAACTTCGAGTCGAGCGAAGCAATGATATTCAACGGCGCAGTCCGAGACGTGATGTGCGGCAGGGTCCTCGCCGCTGCCGTCTCGCGCACTGCGCCACCCGGGGCCCGGACCGGCGGCGTCGTGCCGCCGGTCCCGCCATCCCACCCGGCGAGACGGTGCACGGCGTGAGCAGTCTCACAGTCGCGCTTCCCAGGGCCTTGCGGCGGGGTGACCGGTCAAGGGTCGCTGCGCGGCGCGTCCCTCGACGCTGGCCCATCGAGAGCACCTTCCTGTTCCTGGTGTCCTTCATCGTGTACATGGCTGTGGCTGACTACCTCGTCATCCACCTTCACTACACGAACGCGGACGCTTACACAAGGGTGGCGGATGCCACGTATGTGCTGTACAGCCGCGACCCGCACCTGGGTGCCATCGGGTTCATCTGGCCACCCCTGCCTGGTTTGCTCAACATCCCGATCCTGGCACTTCAGCATTGGTTTCCCTTTCTGATCAACCACGCATTCGCCGGCAGCGTGCAAGCGGCCCTGTTCGGCGCAGGCAGCGTTGTGCTCATCAACCTGGGGCTGCGGCGGGCAGGCGTGATCCTGCCAGTTCGCTGGCTCGTGCTCGCGGTGTGGATCGCTAATCCCATGACGGCGCTCTACTCGGCCCAGGGCATGAGTGAGGCTCCGTTTGTATTCTTCGTGATCGCGTCACTACTCTCGTTCATTCGTTGGACCGATTCGCGCAAGCCTGGCGAACTGGCGGCCCTCGGAGTGCTGGTCGGCCTCGGCACCCTGGTGCGCGTTGAGATGATTCCCATGGCGATTGCCGTCGGGGCTGGTGTGTTCGTTTGCTCGCTGGCCAAGAAGACGAGCTGGCGTCAGCTGGAGACCCAGATGCTGCTGTACGCCCTTCCCGCGGTCTTCCTCTTCGCGCTATGGATCGGCTCGACCTGGGTCATCGAGCGCGACCCACTGTACATCTTCCACTCGAGCTACTCGCAGCAGGCTGCAGCCACCGGCGGCTTCGGGGCTAGCGCGGTTGGCAACTTCACTCAATGGCACAACGTCGTGTCCTACATAGGCCTGCAATATCTGCAGCTGTTCCCGGCCGTTGTCGTGCTCGTAGCGGCGGTCGCTGTGCGCACGCTGGTCGCCAGAGATCGTCGTCCTGGTCTGGTTCTGCTCGGGTTGGCGCTCCCCGTGCCGCTCGTCGACATGTACCTACTTCACTCAGGGAACTTGCCTCTAATCCTGCGCTATCAGATCTACGTGATCCCTTACACAATGGTGCTCGGAATCTTCCTGCTCAAAGAATTCGGACGCGTGAGCCCGAGAGTCGTATCGGTCGCTGCTCTACTGCTCGTTGCAGTGGTCGGCATCTCTAATATGTCCTCCTTCCAGCTGATGTCTGACGTTCAACGTGCACCCGAGGAATCGGTGGCGATTCTCGCGGCGGAGAACAACGTGTCAGCGGGCGCGGTCAACAACCAGATGGACCCGTACGACTCGGCGATCGCGGTGGCTCAGTCGGTCGCCCTGGCCGACAAGGACCACGGCCTCATTGCGATGGACACGTTTCGTGGGTCCGCCGTGTATATGACCGCACCGGACCGAAGCACGTATGTGGTGACCAGTGATGAGGACTTCGAGGCTGTCGTGAATCAGCCGCAGGTGTACCACGTGGAGTACTTTCTCGTCCCCAAGCCCGAGGGCGAGAGCACGCTCGACCATATCAATCAGCTATACCCGACTCTCTGGGCGAACGGTGACAATTTCGCAACCAAGGTGGCGGAGATTGGCGGGCAGCTGCATTGGCGGCTGTACCGGATCACCGGCGTCACCGGACGAGCCTAACGTTTGAGTGCGTTCGCCGCGCAAGGCACGTCCGCGTCGGACCCGTGGCTGACGGTTGTCATCCCGACATACAACGGAGGGCGTTACCTGCGCAGCACCTTGGCCAGCATCGAGCGCGAAAGGCCGGTCGGCATCGAGATCATCGCTGTAGACGATGGTTCCTCTGACGCAACCATGGACATTCTGACCTCGAGTGCCCGAACGTTGCCCATCCGACTGGTGCGTGGTCCGGGTCGGGCAGGCTGGGTTGGGGCCACCAATATCGGCGCACGCGAGGCTCGCGGCACCTGGCTCTGCATGCTTCACCAGGATGACCTGTGGTTGCCAGGGCGGCTGCGATCACTGCAACACACGAGCAGCCACAACCCGCACGCCGGTCTCCTCGTCGGCGAGTCGGAATTCCTTGATGAGTCGGGACGAAGGATCGGGCGATGGCGGCTACCGTGGCACGGGACGCCACCACAACCGACTGAGATGGCACGGCGTCTCTATGTGCAGAACTGGCTTGCCCTCCCGTCATGTGCCGTAAAAACGAACCTGTTGAAGGCGTTGAACTACCTTGACGAAGACCTCTGGTATACCGCCGACTGGGACCTATGGCTCCGGCTGGTCCGCGACGCGCCCATAGCGATCGCTCACGGTGTGCTCTCGGGTTTCCGGATCCATGGCTCTTCCCAGACGGTCGAACGCAGCGCCGACATAGGCGCGTTCGAGAGTCAGATGCGCACTGTGCAGGAGCGCCACCGCTGGGCTGCTGATGGGCGAAGCGATGTGCTCGCAGCGGGCGAGATGTCAACGCTGACCAATGTCGCCCTCGCGTCGCTTCTTCACCGCGGACGGTTCCCCGCATCCGCGTTGGCACGCCAGGCCCTGCGGCTGCGCGGCGGAGGGTGGCGAAGGTTCGCTCGCGATTCGCGGATCGTGGATCGAGCGGGTCCCCGCATCCGCCTTGCCGTCCGATCTCGCTCCGCTGCCGCGTGGCCGATCAGCACGACCACGTGAGGGTGGGACCATTCGTCCGGCAGCGTTTGGGGCGGTTCGAAGAGCCCGCAGCCGAGGCATATCGCCGTCCCTTCATCGATCTCGACGACCTCGCCCGGACGCTGGCACGACTCGACCGTGTGTGCACGGTGCTTGAGGTGGGCGCTGGGGAGGGAGCCATGGCAACGCGAGTCGTGCGCGCCTTCCCGCAGGCGAGGTACCTTGGCATCGATATCATTCGGCGGCCGGGCCGCCTGTTCCGCGGCGACGAGGAGCGGGCCCAGTTCTGCGCAATGGACCTCGAGGATCTGCCGCCAGATCAACTCTTCGACCTTGTCCTGTTGGTGGATGTTCTCCATCACGTGGCGCCCCCGCTGCGCGAGAAGGTGCTGGCCGGCGCGCGACGCCATGTGAGGTCCGGGGGTCACCTCGCGATCAAGGAGTGGGAGAGAACTCGATCGCTCGGCCAGATGGCCTGGTTCATCGTCGACCGCTACATCGGAGGGGACCCGAACGTGCGGGCGTTCGCTCCTGGCGAACTCATGGCCACGGTGGCCAGGGTGTGCCCTGGTGACCAGGTGACAATCGAGGCCCGGGTCCCACCACGCCGGAACAACCTTCTTCTGGTGATCGCCTGTGGAGGCCCAACAGCGACGGATCCGGGGCATATCGAACGTTAAGAGATGACATGAGGACCATCTCCCGATCGCGCTCGCGTGGCCGTCGGTGGGCCGCGGCCGTCACTGCCGGCGCCGCGTTGCCGCTGATGTTGGCGTGCTGGAGCGTGAGTGCCTCCGTCACCGTGAACGACGGTGGAAACGTGGGGCCGGCCGTCCCAAGCCTGGTGCCGATCGCTTCCAACCTGGCAACACCCAGCCTGTGCCCCACCACGCCGCCACTCCCGACGCCAACCCCGGTCCCCGGTTTGGTGCCCGCCTGCCCGACGGCCGTGCCGGCAACCGCGCTCCCCACGCTGCCAACTTCGCCCGGCACCCCTCCGACGGCGCTCCCGACGGCCCCTCCCACGACGCCTCCCACGGCTCTCCCAACGGCGTCGCCAACCGGGTCACCGACTCCATCACCAACCTTGCCTCCGAATCCCGGTCCCACCCCACCTCCAGTCGCGTCTGGCCCGGGAACACCCGGCCAGGGGACGGCGGGCGGCGCCCTCGCCGGTGACGGGTCCGGGGGAGGCACAACCGGCGGCCCTGCTCCCGCCAGCGGTGGCGCCGGCAGCACTGCCGGCCCAGGCTCCGCGATCGGCGGCGGCTCTGCGGCCCCTGGAGCCGGCGCGTCTGCGACCAACTCCGGTCCTCCGTCGATGTTCGGCAGCGCTGTCGGCCTCCTATTGGCACCGTCCTCGGTCGGAGTGGAGCATCCCGCGCTACGCCATTTCGTCCTGCAGGCGGCCGTCACCGCCTCCGTGACCCCGGCTCCTTCGCACACGATCTTCGGTTTCATCCCCAACCCGCTTGCCGGCGTCAAGCTGCCCAGTGAGTTGCTCCTCTCGATCCTGGTTCCGTCACTACTGCTGACCGTGGGGCTGATGGTGGTGCGGCGAGGCGTGACCCGTCGCATGAAGCGCTGGGTGGAGGTCGTCGCTCTTCCATTCGGCGCGGCGGCTGCGCTCAGCCTCGTGATGCTCGTTCCCAACCTCGCTCCCTCCGCCACGACCGACCTCACCGCGGGTCCGGACGCGGTGAGCACCCCGGCACCGGCCGTCGCACCCGTGGTGGCCAAGGCTTCTTCGGAGGGGCCCCCCGCCTGGCAGCAGCTCCTCGGCGTCGAAAGCACCGTCACCCAACTCCAGGCGCGGCTTCAGAGCTCCAGCACGACCCTGGCGAGTCAGAACGACCCTGGCCTGCACCCGGCACGCTCGACCGGTTCCGCGGAGCAGACGGTGGCAGTCCAGCTCGACAACGCCCTCCAGGCTGAGTACTCGTTCTACCTGAGCGCCGTCCAGCATCCCGACCAGCAGAACGCTCTGCTCGCGGGCACGCAGAAAGTGTCGTCCAATATCCGCGACGTCGTCATCTACGACCTCCAGGCTGTGGAGACCCAGGTCGCGCAGGAGGCGGCGATCCAGGCCGCGCAGCAGTCGGCTCTCGCCGGCACGGGACCCGTGCCCACCACGTTGCTCGCGCCCGAGGTGGGGGCGATCACGCAGGCATTCGGCGCCAGCGACTTCGCGATGGAGCCGCCGTTCACGTTCGGTGGCGTCACGTACCCGCACTTCCATACCGGCGTGGACATCGCGGCTCCGCTGGACACGCCGGTGGCGGCTGCCGCCGACGGGGTCGTGGTCATCGCCGGCGCCAGCACTGACCTCGAGCGCAACCTGGTCGGCTACGGCAACTACGTCGTCATCGCCCACGGCGGCAAGATGGTCACGCTGTACGGACACCTCGACAAACTGCTTGTCCATGCCGGTCAGCCGGTGCACGCTGGTGACGTGATCGCTCTCGAGGGCTCGACGGGCAACTCCACCGGACCGCACCTGCACTTCGAGGTCCGCGTCGCCGGCCTGCTCGCCGACCCGATGCGCTACCTCGGGACCCAGATCAACAAGCAGTGATCGCGGACTGATGGCGGCCGACGCGCGGCGGCGCACCGCGGCCTCGCGTGCAACTCGTCTGATCGTGGCCGCGGGCGTGGGTGCGACGCTATTCGCCGCTCCAGCTGCGGCCAGTGCGGCCACACCCAGTCACGCGTCCGTCTTCGGATCCGGGCCGGTGGTGTTGGCCCGTGCCTCGGAGCCCGTGGTCATCAATGGGAGGGACATCCCGAGCTGGAGCCGGTTGGCGGCGACGGGGGTGACCGCTCCGTTCCCGTCGGGGGTCACCAACGCGGATGGCGGCGACAACGTGCGCTCGGCGCACAACGGGATCCTCACCGTTCCGCCCGATCCCCGCACCGGTGTCAATCCGGACCAGATTGCCGCCTATCGATTCGACGGCAGCTCGTGGACCGAGATCCCGGTGCAGGTCGACCAGATGTACCTGTACCACCTCGCCAACGGACACTCCTCATTCAGTGTGTACTCCGGCACCGACCAGGAGCTGGCCTACGCCTGGAACCCGACAGCGCACGCGGTGGGGGAGGAGGCGTGGAAGAAGGTGTTCGGCGGCATCAGCGGCATCACCAACGCCGCGTACACCGATCCCAACCCGTGCACCGCGCGCTACCAGCTGCCCGGCGCTGCCGGCCAGATCGAGCTGGCCCGCGCCATCGCCAACGGCGTGGTCTCCCCACCGAAGTCGCCCGGCATTCCGCCTGACGACTACACCCAGGCCATGCAGGATCCGGTCAACGCGGCCGTCGGGACGCCGCAGCTGAACGACGACGACCAGATCGCGATGATGGCCGGCGATGCCGGCGTGCAGGCGCCGGGTGGAACGTCGCAGCCGACCGGCACGGTGGCCAACAACGGCCAGGAGGTCAGCATCCTCGACCCGACGTCGAGCTCGGATGGCAGTGCCCAGCGCAGCTACATCTACCTGTTCCTTCAGCCTGGCGGCTCGCACTTCACCTCGTCGAACGGCTACGTGCAGATGACCCGCGGCGCCAACGCCGACCAGTGGATCGATCGCTACTCGTTCTCACCCGCGAGCACGGAGAAGCTCGGCGTCAGCAACACCAGCTATGGGGCGAACCTCTCGGGCCAGGTCTGCGTGACCGCCGCTGACAACGACGCCAACCCGAAGATCACCACGGCCAACGGGCAACCGCGCGCTTCCATCGATCGACAACCCAGCGACGCCATGACCCTGACCACGCCGACCTACACCGTGGATGCAAGTGGGCGGTGGATGGTTCGCAAGCTGCGGGTGGTGAACCCGGGAACCAGCACGTACGGACCGAACCTGATCTCGCGGTGGAAGGGGCGCGCTTTCCAGTCGAGCCCAAACTCCTCTGTCTCGTTGGTCGGATTCGAGGACGAGCAGGTCAACTGGGAACTCAACTCCGCCTTGCTCGGGTGGCGGGTCGGACCGGTGCGTGCCATCCGCGAGGTGTGGGGTGCGGACTCGGGCACGAACGTCACCAAGGTCGAGATCTACTACCGCGACTCGTACACGTTCCAGTACCACGTCCGCGTCCATCCGATCCCCACGGATGGCCTGTACACGTCGTGGGATTTCAACTACGGGCAGGTGTCGACGTACTACAACCAGCTGCACGCGGCCGGTGTGCCGATCGACGGGACCAACACGCACAGTGTCGGCGAGGTCGATTCACTCCCAGTGACCCACCAGCCGGCGTTCGTCAACAGCTGTGACCCGACGTTCGACCTCTGCTCCGCGCTCAACAACCCCGAGGAGATTGCCGGGGCCCACGGCAGCCTCGTCTACGTGGCCGCGCCGCTGTCGAGCCAGAACAACTACCTGCCCGACCAGGCTCTGCTCCCGCAGTTCTCCACGCTGGTCAACCCCGAGGTCGTTCCCTATTACCGCGACGATGCCTGCTTCGACGATGGCACAGGTGATGGGCCCGTCCCACGACCGTACCCAGGCAACGCCTCGACCGACGCCAACGTGCAGAACGGGTACGTCGCCTACTGGAAGGCCCACGGCGCGCCGTCGTCGATCCAGTACAGCGATTTGAAGTGCCAGCCGCCGACGGCGACATCGCCGGCCTACCAGCAGCCGAGTGCCATCACCTACCAGACGCTGCCCTTCCAGGGGGCGATCGGCGAGATGGGGCTGCACTTCTTCTTCACCGCCGACAGCGACAACGCGTTCGGCCCGGTGCCCATCGACGAGATCGACGCCGAGCAGCAGGTGTATCCGGTGCCCTCGTCGGCGCCCGCCAACCTCATCTCGGCAACCGACTCGGCTGCGGGACATGACTACGGGCTCAACGTGGTGGCCCCCCTGCAAACGGTGGTGACGCCCTTCGGAGCCCTCCCCGCCGCCGCGCCCGAGGTGCCGGTTGCGGCCCTGCTGCCGGTGATCGCCGGCTTGATCGCCGTGCCCGTGCTCCGCCGCCGCTGGCGGCGTCGAGGAGCCTGACGCCGGGAGGACTGCCAGTTGGTGGGAGCTGGTTCAGTCCTTGGAGCGACGACGGCGGCTTCGGGTCACGGCCGATACCACGGTGCCGGAGACGATCAGCACGGCGGCGGTGAGCCAGGGGATGTCCGCGCCGGTGAACGGTGTCGTCTGACTGATTCCGCTCACGTTCTGTCCGGCCGGGTCGGTACCACCACCTGAACATGAGCTGGTGGCGGCGGACGCGACCACGGTGCTGAGCAGCGCGCCGGCGAGCACAGCGATCGTCAGCGTCGACACAACCGTGGCGGACAGTCCGCCGCGGCGGCGCCAGTAGGCGAGAAAGCCCAACGCGCCCAGAGCCGCGACGACAAGCAACACCGGCCCAGCCGGCGACTCGGGCACGATCGTTCCCGGACAGTCGTTTGCGGTGGCCGCGAGGGAGCGCAGCGGGTGGGCCACCAAAGCGATGACGACCGCGCCCGCGGCGATGCCGATGCGAGCTCTCATCGGGGCGCGTAGCTGGGACCTGCCGACGGTGCGAGGGCAGGGCGCGCCGAATCAGAGGTGATCGACATCACCGACTGTTGACCGCCCTTCCCAAAAGCTACCTCGGACTACCACAAGTGCCACTGCTGTTAAGAACGTGCCTGGCGCCCCAATCCTACGGTGCCCGACGCCCTGTGATGGGCGAAATCCCCTCCCCAGCCGCTGGTTAGTCCGAGGGATGGGCCTCGCCGGCGGCCGCCGCGGAGCGAATGGCGCGGATCACCGCCTCTGGTGGCGCGTCCTTGGTGAGGTAGCTGACCGCGCCCGCCGCCAGGGCCTGGGTGATCTTCTCCCGCTCCGAATACGAGGTGAGCATCACCACGCGGGCGTGGGAGTCCATCTCGACGAGCTTCTCCGTGGCCTCGATGCCGTCCATCCCGGGCATGGAGATGTCCATGAGCACGATGTCCGGCTTGACCGCGTAGGCCAGGGCGACGGCGGCGGCGCCATCCTCCGCGGACCCGACCACCTCAATGCCTTCCACGCCGTTGAGGATGTCGGCAAGTCCCTTGCGCATCAGAGGATGGTCGTCGGCGATGAGAACGCGGATCATCGGTCCGCGGGCTTGTAGCATGGCAGGGTCAGCATAAGTGAGGTCCCGTGGCCCGGCTCGCTGGTCAGCGACAGGCGGCCGCTCGAGGCCTCCACGGCGTTGTTGAGGAGATGGAGGCCGACGTGCCCCTCCTCACGGCGCCGGGAGCGATCCGCCGCGGAGAACCCGCGCCCGTTGTCGTCGACCTGGAGGGTCACGGTGCCGTCGACGTAGCGCAGCTTGGCGATCACCTTTGTGGCCTGGCTGTGATTGACCACGTTGCGGATCGCCTCCTGGGCAACGCGGAACACCAATGAGGTCTTGTCAGCCGGCAGGTGGGTCGCCGTGCTGGCCTCCAGCTCCACCTCGATCCCGCGAGCTGGGAGGGGCTCGAGCAGCTTGCGCAGGGCACCGTCCACGCCGGTTTCGCCCAGGTCCGGGGGCGCGATCTCGATCATCAGGGTGCGCAGGTCGGTGACCGACGAACGGAGCGTATCGGCGGCCTCGAGGAGCTGCGGATCTGCCGTCTTGCCGGAACCGCGCGCGGCCAGTGAGAAGGCGAGGCCGGCCAGCGTCTGCACCACGCCGTCGTGGAGGTCGCTGGCGATGCGTTTGCGTTCAGCATCGCTGGCTTCGATGGCCCGCTGGAGCAATGCTTCGCGTTCTTTTGCGTGCTCGGTTCGTTCCTGCTGTTGCGCTCTGATTCGGTGCGCTAGCATCACTAGAAAGCCTTGGAGAAGGACGATCGGAAGGAGGGTGGTTGTGAACCCGACTGTTCCTGCGACCCCGTACAGCAGCACCGCACCGTAGGCAGCCCAGCCGTAGCCGAGGTTGTAGAGGAGCACCGACGACATCGTGCCCCTGAAAACGGCCCAGCCCTTGATCTTCCCGCGGGAGGCGAGGCCGATGACCACCGAGAGGAGTCCGTTGTTGATCGTGCACTCAACGACAGCGGCGACCGTCGCGGAACACGCGCCCCACAACACGCCTTGGTGCAAACGCACCAGTGTCGAAAACACGATCCATGCGCTCAGGTCGGTGAGGAAATAGTTTGACGCGTTGAACGTCGCGCGAAACCAGCCAGGTTTCATCCTGATGACGTTTGCTGCCGCTTGCGTCAGAGAGGCGGCGAGCGCGCCGAGCGGGCCGAATGTGAAGGTTAGGGCAAGGTGAACGAACACGCTCGCAGTCCACGCTCCGTCGACTCCTTCGGCCACACGAACGCTGCAGTAGGCGGTCGCGAAGACGACGGCGGCTCCAATAGCCAGCGTCGAGGCATCGCTGACTGGCCTGAGCGTGATCGGTAGCAGGACGAGCGATATTGCCAGTAGAGAGGCGACGAACCCGTAGAGCGGCAGGGTGTAGTCGACAGGAGCCGGCCGGTTCTCCTGGGGCAGAAGACCGTGCAGTCGGCGGACGACGGTCAGAACCCCTACGTCTCCCATGGGGCCATCGTCATGTTGCCGGGCCCCAAAATGACGGTCTGCGACACGATCGCCACACGGGTGTACGGTCGCTGCGCCAAGGCCGGATCTCCGCTTAGGAATGGCGGGGTCTGCAAAGAGTCGTAAAAATTTCCGCGCCAAACGGGCAGAGCAAACCAATCGCGCCCATCTGACGAGCGCTTTGGCGCACAGTCGCCCCAGGTGCTGAGCGAGGGCTCAGCTGACGGAGGGAAACAGATGGCGACCTGGGATACCCAGTGCCAGCACTGGAGCTGGATCTAGTTCCGACCACTGTGGTCGTCGTTCAAGGTAGCCCGTTCTTGTAACGGACCCTTGGACAAAGGTGTGACGCACCGGTCACGGTGACCGTCACACAGGAGGACGCTCCTCTGCCAACCTAGCCGGCGTGGCGATGGAAGTAGAGCCGGGCGCTCCGATTGAGGGGGTTTGGTCGCCGGCCCGCAGCGGGCCGGCGAC
>NZ_JAEKNS010000077.1:0-18848 GCF_016464765.1 Candidatus Aeolococcus gillhamiae
CCGGGAACGGATCATTTCGAGCAGTGGCGCGACCGCGCCGCCACCCTCGGCCTGACACCGCGCAGTGTCCGCGACCTCCTCGACCAGGAGCAGCTACGTGACCTCCGCTGGTTCGACGTCGACACTGCGCAGGCGGTGATCGGCCGCGATGAGGGGGGCCTCACCGCCCAGACCTCGGTGTTCAGCCGTCGTGACCTGATCCGCTCGCTCGCTGCCCACACGCCGCTTGGCATGCGTCGCGAGCAGATCGAGGAGCTCGCCGACGCCATCCTCGCCGACCCCGCCGTGACCACGCCGATGGTCCCGGCCCAACGCGAGGGTGAATCGCCGGGCGAAGCGATGGATCGCTGGCGCGACCGCGGCATGGAGCTCCACTACTCCACCCCCGAGGTGGTGGAGCTGGAGCGACGCATGCTCCGCTCCGCGGTCCTCCGCGACCAGGAGCGAACCCTGGTGATCGACGGTGGGCATGTGCGCACGGCCGTCGCCGCCATCGGAAGCCAGCTCACCAAGGATCAGCGGGACATGGTGCTCGGTGTTTGCACCTCAACGGCCGGCGTGGTCGTGGTCGAGGGCGCGGCGGGGACAGGCAAGACCACCGCCGTCCGACTGATCCGCAATATCCACGCCGATCTGGGCGTCTCCGTCGTCGGCTGTGCGCCATCCAACCGCGCCGCGGTCACGCTGGGGGAGGAGGCAGGGGTGACCGCCGTCACCACCGCCTCGCTGCTCGGCCGCCTGCGCGACGGTCAACACCTCGCCCGCGGCGGCCTTGTCATCGCCGACGAGTGCTCGATGCTCGGGCCCGACCTCGCCGAGCTGGTGATCCGGGCGGAGCAGGACGGCGCCAAGCTGGTGCTGATCGGCGACAGCGCGCAACTCCAGCCCATCCACGGCGGGGCGCTGTTCCGGTCGCTCGGGGACGCGCTGGGGCGGATCTCGCTCACCGACGTGGTGCGCCAGCGGGAGTCGTGGGACCGCGAGGTGCTGATGGCGCTGCGCGCCGGCGACGCGGCACCATTGGTCCGCAGGTACCTCGACGAGGGGAGGGTGCATCACTGCCCGGACGAGGCCTCGCGGGTGGCCACCATCGCAGCCGACTGGGTGGCGGCAACAACGGAGGGCCACGAGGTGATCACCATCGCCCGCGAGCGGGCCGCGGTCGCCGAGCTCAACGCGGTCACTCGCGAGGCCGCGGTGGACGCTGGACTGGTGGGGCGGACGGGGGTTCATCGTGTGTCCACCGATCAGGTCGGCCACAAGACGATGCCCCTCGGCGAGCTGGAGTTCGCCGTGGGCGATCGCGTGCTCCTCGTGGGCAGGACGCAGCGCCACCGTGGGCTTGTCAAGGGCCTCCGGGGCACCGTGGTCGAGACGGCCGCGGACGGCACGCTCTGCCTCGAGACAGCCGAGAAGCGGCGGCTCACCGTGCCCCCCCGCTATGCGGGCGTCGCCCACGGCTACGCGCTCACCGCCCACCGCGCCCAGGGGGCGACTGCCGACATCGTGCTCGTCCACGGATCGGACGCCGCTGACCGCCACTGGCACTACGTCGCGCTGAGCCGGCATCGACTCCGCGCCGCCTACTACGATGTCGCCTCACAACCCAGGGACACCGAGGGTGTTCACCATGGACCACCGGTGGACGCGTCATGGACAGACCAGGCACTCATCGCCTCGATGGAACGGGATGACGCCAAGCCGAGCACCCTGGACTACCCGGCGGCGTATGACCGCCAGCTCGTCGAAACCTGCCCCTCAACAGATCCCACGGCGGGTCGCGGCGTGGCGCCGACTGAGCGACAGCTGGAACTGCTACGCCTGAACGGGTTGCTGGAGGAGCTTCCTCCGGCCGCCACGTGGATTCACGCGTCGCTGGTAGTCGACCGTCTCTTCGGCAACCCGGCTGGTGAGAGCGCCCAGCGATGGCTGACCAAGGGTGGGACCCCGCCGGATGAGGCCGGGAGGGCCGTCGCGATGGCAATGCAGGACGTCGCCGCGAGCCGCGGACGGAGTTGCATCCGCGACTCGCGGTCCGGCGTCATGGATGGGCAGCTGCGCGCGCGACCGGGCTCGGCCGAGAAGGAGCTGGCCATGCAGGCCGAAGAGGCTCGGAGACGGCGCCGCCTCGAGCACAATCTCCATCACGACCACCACGCCCCGGCGCATACGACGCAGAGCCCGGGCCGCGGAATCGGATGACGGAGGGGTGCTAGCGCTCACGCGCGTCGTGAACGCCCCGCCGAGGGCACCTCTAGTCGCGCCGATCCCGGTCCCGCTGACTTTCGCGTACCTGCGTCATCGGACGCGACTGCTTTGGCAGTTCCGCAGGCGCTCTGGGCGGCACTGCCGGTGACTTCGGCGGCTGACCTTCGGGGGTGGGGGAGGCGCCGCGCCGGCCACTACTTCTTTTCGATCTTGTCGGCCCCGAGGCCCTTGCGCACGGTGAGCATCGGGTAATCGCGTTTGGGCAACTCGGATGGCGCGCGAGGGGGTTTCGATGGTTGGGGCGGGGCGGGCGATGCGCGGCTGGCCATGGGCTTACCGTACCACCAGCAGATACGCCGTACACAAGATGGTGGCAGTGGCCATGACTACTGCACCCAATGCCCATCCGACGCGCTTCCGGTCACTCACGCGCCGGTTATCTTCGATCGCCTGAGTGAGCGCATCGAGGACGGCCACATTGGCGTCCAGGGCAGGTCCGGCGATAGTGTCTCGATAGAGGTCATCAATGGCCGGTCCGGTGGCGAAGCTTCGGGGCATGAGCGTCCAAGCGAACCCTGCCGCGGACAGGAATGCGGGGAAGAGGCTGGCCCACCAGAAGCGATTGAGCGAACCATGATTGCTCAAAAGCAGCGCCACGCCGGCAATGTCAGCACCCAGCAGCCCCAGCGCTTTGGTGTCATGGCTGTCCGCATTGGCCAAGGTGGCGGCAACCTGCGCCTGGGCCTGGCCGATCAAGACCGCCGTGATCTTTTCCTGTTCGCGGGACACCGCATCGGTCGCCAAGACGACGGCTGATGGCCGCTCCTTGGGATCGTCCGAGCCTCGATTGACCGAGACGGACACGCGCACTCGCACAGACCCAGTCTAGCCGATGAACGAACGTATGTTTGTGCATGCGGCTCCATCGGTCTCGAGCATCAGCGGACCCGCGCGACCCAGCCGTCGTCGACACCGCGTTGGCTTCAAAATTGGCTTCAGGGGCCGCCCAGGGGAACCGTTTTCGTATTCAAAACGGTGGTGGAGGCGCCGGGAATCGAACCCGGGTCCGAAGCCGTGTCAAGCGCAACGTCTACGAGTGTAGTCCCGGTTTTGTTCTCACCGATGCGTCGCCCTGGGACCAGGCTCCGTACCGGCCAGTCACGGTGTACGTCGCCCCCGCCGCCGTGACGCCAGCGGGGGCCGAGGCTGCTGGTATTAGCGTCGGGTCCGGTCAGCGCAGCCGCTTGACCGGTCGACGTCAGGCCGTAGCCTGAGCGTTTGCCTTACTTACGCAGCGAGCGCAAGGGGCTGTGCATTCTTCGCACTTATGTTTGTCCCGGTTTTACGAGCCCGGGGCTCGACTCGCAGTCACGCAAACCACGACCCCGTCGAAACCGTACGCCCCCACGAGGTGAAGCTGCGAGCTCATGGTACCGCGTGTCGGCGGTCCAATCGCTCGTGTATCAGCCCGTCTCATCACCGTGCGGCTCGTCGAGCACGCGCAGCCCGCTCCGGGTCCTCGGTGTGGCTGTAGCGATCGCCTCGCCGAACAACCCCTCGATCCCAGTCGAGATCAGCGCCGTGAGGTAGTCGACCAGCGCGGCGCGTGACATCGAGCGCCTGTCGATCCACCAGTCGGCCGCGGCCTGCACCATGCCCACGATGCCGTGCGACCACGGCTCGGCTCCGCCCGAGTCGACGCCGGCCTCACGGAGGCGGTCATCGAGCACGCGCGCCACCTCGGTGGCCATCAGGGCCATCTGGGCGTGCACCAGGTCGGAGCTCATCCCCCGATCGGCCAGTGACCCGTGAACGACGAAGCGGTAGAGCTCGGGGTCCTGCTCGATGATGGCCAGGTAGGTGTCGACGACGGCCGCGATGGTCTCGCGGGGAGGGCGCTCGACGAGCAGCGCGCTCGACATCGCCGCCAGCAGCTCGTCGTTCACCCTCCGGCCCACCGCCAGCCAGAGGTCGGCGCGGTCGGCGAAGTGGCGGTAGAGGATGGGCTTGCTCACCCCCGCCTGGGCGGCGATGTCCTCCATGCCGACGCCGGCGCCCCGAGCCCGGATGGCTTCGACGGCGGCCTCGACGAGCTCGGCACGGCGCGTCTCCCGATGCCCACGCCAGCGTTCCCGCTGCCCTGCGGCCTGGGCCTCGCCGGCCGGTCCGGGAGGCCGGAGGAGTGCCCGGTTCTCGGGCCCCTTGACTTTTCGGGAGCGCATGCTACTAATAGTAACTGTTACTCAAGGTAACGCTCAGATTCGAGGAGGACCCATGACAGCCCCAGCCGCTCCCCACTTGGTCATCGGCGCCGGCTACGCGGGCCTCGGCGTCGCGCGCGCTCTCCGCGCCGACGGCCTCGACGTCGAGGTGGTCGAGAAGAACGACGAGGTCGGCGGTAACTGGCTCAACGGCGTGTACGACTCCACCCACATCATCAGCTCGCGGGACACCACCGGCTACGCCGAGTTCCCGATGCCGCGCAGCTATCCCGATTTCCCCAGCCGCGACCAGATGATTGCCTACCTGCGCTCGTACGCGGAGGCCTTCTCGCTGCGCGAGCTGATCCGCTTCCGCACCGAGGTGACCAACGTGGTGCCCGTTACCCCTGACGGCGTCGGCGGCTGGGACGCAACCATGCGCCTGCCCGACGGGACGGTGGTGACGCGCCGCTACACCGGGGTGGCGGTGTGCAACGGCCACCACTGGGACAAGCACATCCCCACCCGCCCGGGCATCTTCAGCGGCCTGCAGATGCATTCCAAGGACTACCGCAACCCGTCCGACTTCCAGGGCTCTCGGGTGCTGGTGGTAGGCGCCGGGAACTCCGGGTGCGACATCGCGGTAGAGGCGTCGCGCCACCTCGGCCATTCGCTCATCTCCATGCGCCGCGGCTACCACTTCCTGCCCAAGACCGTCCTCGGAATCCCCGCCGCGGAGCTGGACCTGCCCTGGATGCCGCTCTGGGCGCAGCGCACCTTCCTGCGCAGCATGGTTCGGATCATCCATGGCAGGAATGAGCGATACGGCATTCCCACCCCGGATCACCGCCTCTTCGATCGCCATCCCGTGGTCAACAGCGAGATGCTCCACGCGCTGCGCCACGGCCGCGTCGAGTACCGGCCCGACATCGAGCGCTTCGACGGCAAGACCGTGACCTTCATCGACGGCCGTCGCGAGGAGGTCGACACCATCGTCTGGGCGACGGGCTTCGCGGTGACTTTCCCCTTCCTCGACCGCGACATCTTCGAGTGGGAGAACGGGATCCCCAAGCGCGTCTTTGGGATGCTGCCGTCAACGGTGGCGGGGATTTACGCGTTCGGAGTGCTGCAACCGCGCGGGGGCGCCGGTCCCCTGATCAGCCGGGGCGCCGAGCTGCTCGCCCGGCTGGCGCGCATCCAGGCCACCGTCGACCATCCCATCGCGATCGACCTCGCACGCATCCGTCGTGCCGACGCCCGCCACCTCGTCGGCGTCAGCGAGACCATGCGCCAGATCGCCGTCGCCAATCGCATCCTCGATGTGTACACCTGGCGCCAGCGGCGGCGTGGTCTTCCAGCGCGGTCCGCACCGGAGTCTGCGGAGCGGGTGGCATGACCGCCGAGCTTCGCGGCCGCCGCGTGCTCGTCACCGGCGCCGGTGGCGCCCTGGGAGGTGCGACGACCAGGGCGCTCCGCGCCGCCGGCGCCATCGTTGCCGGGCTCGACCTCATCGGGGGCGGTGTCATCGCCTGCGACATCCGCGACGCCGACAGCGTCAGCGCCGCGGTCGCGCGGGCGCGCACGGAGATGGGTGGCATCGATGCTGTCGTCCACTTCGCAGGCGTCGGGATGCCGACCAGCTCCGGAGCCGCGCCTGGTGACGCGGTGTCGCGCACGGTTGACATCAACCTGCTCGGTCCCTGGCGGGTCACCGCGGCGTGCATCGACCAGCTGGTGGCGCAGCGCGGCCGTCTGGTCTTCGTCGCTTCCCAGCTGGCCTACGCGACCATCCCGTTCGCGGCCGCATACACGGTGTCCAAGCGCGGCCTGGCGGCGTACGCTGACAGCGTCAGGGCAGAGTACGGCAGCCACGTCGGTGTGACCACCGTCTACCCCGGCTACATCCGCACCCCGATCCACGACGCCAGCATCGCTGAGGGCCTGTCGCTGGACGGCGCCACGCGCCCGCAGCGGCCCGCGGACGTCGTGGCCACCGTGCTTCGCGCGCTCACTGCAGATCGCCCGCCACGGGACCTGGCGTGCAGCGCGCTCGGCCGCTTCGAGCTGGCCGCGTGCCGCCACCTGCCGCGAACAGCCGACGCGGTGATCCGCCGGCGTCTGCGCCGCGACCTCGCCCGCGGACGGCACAACGCAGCGCCGCTGGCCGCCGCCATGCGCAGCCGCCTCGGCTTCCCCGACCCCACCCCGACCGCGCGCCCCACGGAGGAGAGGATCGCGTGAGAACGCTGCTCGACCGGCCCGACCGCGAGGCGATGGCGCAGCGGCTGCTGCGCGCCTCGGCGCAGAAGTCCTTCGACCCTGAGGTGGATGTCGACTGGGAGCAGCCGCTCGTCGACGGCATGTTCTACATGCCCGAGCACCGGGTCAGCCTGTATGGGACGCCGCTGTGGGAGCGGATGAGCCACGCACAGCGCGTCGACCTCTCACGCCACGAGATCGCCAGCACGGCGAGCGTGGGCATCTGGTTCGAGCTGATCCTGTTGCAGCTCCTGGCGCGACACATCTACGACCGGCCGGCGACCAGCGACCACGTTCGCTACGCGCTCGTCGAGGTCGGTGATGAGTGCCGTCATTCGGTGATGTTCTCGCGCATGATCGAGAAGCTGGGCTGCCCCGCGTACGGCCCGGGCCGGCTGGCGCACACCCTCGGCCGCCTGCTCAAGAGCTTCGCGACCGGGCCCGAGGTCTTCGCCGCATTCCTCATCGCCGAGGAGATCCTCGACGCCTTCCAGCGTGAGTTGATGATCGACGAGAGCGTGCAACCGCTGGTGCGGCGCATCTCGCACATCCATGTGATCGAGGAGGCGCGCCACCTCCGCTACGCGCATGACGAGCTGGGGCGCCAGATGGCGGCGGCGTCACCGGCGGCGCGCACCTGGGCGCGCTGGGTGGTGGCGCGTTCGGCATGGACGGTCAGCTCGCACCTCGTGCACCCGGACGCGTATGCGGCGGTTGGGCTGGACCCGCGCGCCGCGCGCCGCATGGCGCTCGCCAATCCCGCGCGCCGCGAGTCGATGCGCTGGGCGAGCTCCAAGCTGGTGCGGTTCTTCGCCGCCAGCGACCTGCTCAGCGGCCCTGGGCTCCTGCTGTGGCGACGCAGCGGCCTGATCACCTAACGGCGAAGGGGGAACTGCGTTCCCCCTCGGGCACCCCCGGCTAGCGCTGTCAGCTCCGGCGGCATGAAGTCGCCTGCGCTGACGGTTTCAACTGGCTTTGTCCGCGCTGTCCTCGCGGCGCTCGACTGCCAGCGGCCAGTGCAAGGTGAAGCAGGTCCCGTTCCCCGGCGTGCTGGTCACCGACACCTCGGCGTCATGAGCCTCGCTGAGGCGCCGGACCAGGGCCAGCCCCATGCCCATGCCGCCGTAACGGCGGGTGCGCGAGCCGTCCACCTGGCGGAGATGGTCGAAGACGGTGGGCAGCTCGCGCTCGTCGATGCCGATACCATCGTCGGCGACGTCCACGCGGCAGCTGGTTCCCACCTGCCGCGTGGTCACCGAGACGTGGCCGTCCGCGGGCGTGAACTTGATCGCGTTGTCGAGCAGCGCGCGCATCACCTGCTCGAACCTCTCGCGGTCGGCAACGATGAACGTGTTCGGTGCAAGGTTGAGGGCGAGCTCGATGGGGAGGCCCTCCCTGAAGTTTTTGCGAAGCTGCGCTGCGGTGACGTTGATGACGGCGGCGGCGTCGACGTGTTCCGTGCGCAGCGTGACCGCCTCCGAGTTGAGTAGCGAGAACACAACGATGTTCTCGACGATGTCGCCGAGCAGGCGCGCCGAGATCTCCATATCGCGAACCAGCTCGAGCTTGGTCGGCTCGTCGAGCTGCTGCCATGCCGCCGTGATCAGCTCGATCTCTCCCTTGATGGCGAGAACGGGCGTGCGCAGCTCGTGCTGCGTGGTGGTGAGGAAGTTGGTCTTGAGGATGTCGAGCTCACGGAGACGCTGCACGGTGTGACGCTCCTGCTCGTAGAGGCGCGTGTTCTCAGTGGCCACGCTGGCGTTGTTGGCGAGCGCGGCGAGCGCACGCTCATCGCTTTCGGAGAGGGGGTCGAACGACCAGACGGCGAGCGCCCCGACCACCTCGGCGTGGTACATCATCGGCACTGCGAGGAGGCCCGGTGACACATCGCCCGCATCGCGGCGGATGTGCTCGCCACGCGCCAACCCGGCCACCTCCTCGGTATCGAACGCGGCGAGCACGCTCAGCGAGGCGCCGGCAGCTGCCTCCAGCGAACCATCGTCGATCGTGAACAGCGCAGCGCGCGCTTCGCCACCTCCGATGGCGCTCGCCGCGGCGAGCACGCTGCGCTGCAGCGCCTCCACGCCCTCGCCGGTTGCGGTCAGCGCGTGGGAGACGCTCTCGAGGCGCTCGATGGAACTGTCGAGGTGGCCGATGTAGCCGGCGATCTGGTTGCGCATCTGATTGACGCTCCGTGCCAGCCGGCCCAGCTCGTCGTTGCTGGTCACCGGGACGTCAGAGCTCAGGTCGCCCCCGGCGATCCGGCGCACGCCGCGCTCCAGCCGCGCGATCGGGCGCACCACGAACCGCGACGCGAAGGCCGCGATGATGAGGAACACCAGCACGATGGCGGTGACCCCGATCAGCAGGATGGTGCGTTCGTCGGCGCCGGTCTGCCCCGCGAACACAGCGGTGGGAACCTCGACGCCGAGGTAGCCGGGGACACTGCCGTCAGGGGCCGTGACCGCGATGTACGAGGTGGCGACGCTGCCGCCCGGCCCGGACAGGTACTTGGCGGAGAACGAGGCGGGATGATGGGCCAGCACCGACGTCCATAGCGGGTCCGCCGTTCCCTGGGCCGGTGAGTAGTTCTGCGCCGGGTCGAAGCGAAAGAGCATCGGCGAGTTGCCGTTGGTGAGCAGCGCGGGTGTGTACAGAAGGGCCGAACCGAACCGCGCGAACTGCGCCTGCAGGGTTGTGCTGTACACGACCACGCCGATGAAATGGTGAGCGCTGTCCCTGACCACGACGGCGGCGTCGAACGCCGGCAGGGTGTTGCCGATCAGCTCCACGCCCTCGTATCCGGGCGGGCACTCCTTGCCGGCCAGCCGGTTGGCGGCCGCGCTGCCCTCGCACTGCACGAGCCGGCCCTCGGCGATGGCCAGGGCCACCGACGCTGTTGCCGTGCCGAGGTGGGGGCCTGCCTGGGACTCGCACGACCCCACCGTCTGTCCGGCTCCGCACTCGTCGGTGTAGACGGGGGAGCCACCACTGTCGAGGACGGCGACCCGGCTGCCTGGAGACGATGCGCCGCCGAGACCGGATCCGAAGAGCGTGGCCAGCGCAGCGGCACGCGCCGTGGCGTCCGAGGTCGCCAGCGCCTTCTGCAGGGCGGCTGAGCGGGCCACGGCGGTGGCCGCGAACTGGGTCTGCGGTTGGGTGACGTGCACCAGGAGCTGGTAGCCGGTGGCCGAGCGGTTGCTCGCCTCGGACTGCACCGCCTGGTCGGTCTGCAGCGCGCGGCTGACCAGCAGGAAGCCGGACACGGTCGCCACCAGCGCCACTGTGATCACCAGTCCGCCGATGAGCAGCCGGGTTGTCAGGGTGCTCCGCCACCCCTGGCCGGTCGCCGCCATGACCACACCCGCCGGGCGGGTCAGTCCTCCGGCGAGGCGAGCCGCCGGCGAAGTGCCATCCGCGCGATCACGGCGAGCGCGACCACGTCCACCGCCAGGAGCAGCGGCCAGATGAAGAGCCCGCTCCCGAATCTGATGCCACTCAGCGGTCCCAGCCTCTCGACCGGAAGCACGCGGGCGGCGTCGGTGGCGAACACCGCCTGAGCCGAGAAGGGTGCGGGGTCGGAGCTGTCGACCACGACCTTGGCGGTCGGGACGGGCGCGGCAGGTGTGGCCAGGCCCCGTGCGTGATGCGAGGTGGCCGGCTTGGCCGCCGGCGTGGGGTGCAAGGCCGGCTTGTGCGTCACGGCCGGGGCGGGCTTGGGCTTGCTTTTGTCCAGCTCGGCTATGAGCTTGGCGAGCGCGGCGGACACCCACGCGGGCGGCGTGTGGCTCGCGCTGTCGCCGTTGTTGTCGCCGCTGCTCTTCCCGTCGCTGGTGCCGTCCCCGCTCCCGTGGTCGGCCAGCACGATGGCCGGCGCCGAACCCGGAGCGACGACCGCGGCTGCGACCAGGGCACCGGTGGACGAGAGCGCGAGCAGGCAGGCGGCTACGGCGGCGGCGCTTCGCAGCCACAGTCCGCGCAGTCCTCGAGAGGGCATGCGGTCAGCCTACGGATGGGGTCGCGGCGCGGGTCAGAGGACCCGTTCGCAAAGCCATCACGGCTGTGTATCGCCGACCACCACACGGATACCCCCCGTGTGGCCATGGCCCCGTACTCTTAGCCCATGTCCACACGGATGCGCCGGAGCGAGCTTGACCTGCCCAGGCGGCGTGGAGTCGCGGCCCAGCTGCGCCGCTGGACCATCCCCGCCATCGGGGCGGTGACGCCGGTCGGACTGATCATCGTCAACATCGCGGCCTTCATCGTGCACAACCTCGCGCAGTTCCGCCTCGGGATCAGCGTGCTCGCGTTTGTCAGCGGTCTGATGCTGAACTCCTGGACCGCGTTGAAGATCTACCGCGTCGCCAAGATCCGCTTCCCGCACTTCGGCCCTCTCGAGGAGAGCAACCAGGAGGTCGTCCTGATGATCGGGATGGCCCTGATCATCGGGATCTCCTTCGTCGAGGCGCTCTTTTGCTATCAGGGCCTCAGTAACGAGGCCAACCTGCCCAACGCCCCGACCTTCATCCTGGGAGTCGTGGCCATCGCCATCCCCATCCTCCTCCAGGGTCTGTTCGGCCGCCTGCTCGGTGAGCGCAGCGACAGCGCGGACGAGCGCGTCGACGGCTACCCGCTGCCGCCTCCGCCGGGACCCGGCGAGACCTGGAGGCCGTAGTGACGACCACATACCTGCTCGTGCATCACGCCCTGCTGCTCCGCGCCGGCGGCGGCCAGAGCTTTGGTGGCGGTGGTGGAGGCTTCGGCGGCGGGGGCGGCTACAGCGGCGGCGGTTACTACGGCGGCGGTGGCTACTACGGGGGTGGTGGGCTCGGCTCGCTGGGCCTGCTGTCACTGCTGTTCTTCGGCGGGGGGCCGATCTTCTTCATCTTCCTGCTGCTCGCCGCATTCAACGCGTGGCGTCGCATGTCATACCGGGGCCCGCAGGGAGTGACCGGCGGGGGAGGGGGCTACATCCCGCGCTACGGTGACCAGCGGCCGATGGGCGTGCCCAGCGGTTTTCCAATCGGCGGCCAGCAGGAGCCATCCTCCGTTGACAGCGTGGCGTCGGGCCTCGCCGCGATCAAAGCGCACGACCCGCAGTTCGATGAGACGGAGTTCATCAACCAGGCGCAGCGCGAGTTCTTCATCGTGGAGAAGGCCTGGAGCGACTGCAAACCGGAGGAGAGCCGCCGGGTCATGTCCGACACGCTCTGGGACCAGCACCGCGCCCAGATCGAGCAGTACGTCGCCAAGGGCCAGCGCAACGTGCTCGACAACCTTGCGCTCGCCGGCGCCACCATCGTCAGCGCCGGCGGTGGCCCGCAGAAGGACCACATCCAGCTGCGCATGCACGCCGCGTGTGCGGACTACGACGTCGACGTGGCTACCAACAAGGTCGTCCGCGGTGACCGCTCCGTCGGGGAGTGGTCCGAGGACTGGCTATTCGAGCGTTCCTCGAAGGCGACCACCCGCGCCGACGGGGGAACCATGGCGCAACACTGTCCCAATTGCGGCGCCCCGCTCGACGTCGACCTCAGCGGGGTCTGTTCGTACTGCAAGGCGCCGGTGATGAGCGGCGACTACGACTGGGTGCTGGCCCGCATCGACCAAGTGCAATAACCCGCGCTACTGCTCCTTGTCCGCCTCGGCGGCGGCGCGCGTCTGCAGCTCCTTGACGACGTTGGCATCGGCGAGCGTGGTGGTGTCACCGAGGTTGCGGTTCTCGGAGATGTCACGCAGGAGCCGCCGCATGATCTTGCCGCTGCGCGTCTTGGGCAGCTCGGGGGTGAAGGTGATCCACTTCGGCTTGGCGATGGCGCCGATCAGCTTGCCGACGTGCTCGCGAAGCTCGACGGCCAGCTCGGTGCTCTCCTCGTAGCCGCTGCGCAGGGTGACGAACGCCGCCACCGCCTGCCCCGTCTGCGGATCGGCCTTGGCAGTGACCGCGGCCTCGGCGACCTTAGGGTGGTCGACCAGCGCGGACTCCACCTCGGTGGTGCTGATGCGGTGCCCGCTTACGTTCATGACGTCGTCGACTCGGCCCATGAACCAGAAGTAGCCCTCATCGTCGATGCGCGCGCCATCGCCGGCGAAGTAGCGATCGCCGTACTTCTTCCAGTAGGTCTCCTTGTAGCGCTCGTCGTCGCCCCAGATGCCGCGCAGCATTCCCGGCCACGGTCGGGTGAGCACCACGTAGCCGCCCCCGCCCAGCGGCACGTCGTTGCCCTGCTCATCGACGACGGACGCGCCGATGCCGGGAAGTGGTCGCGTTGCCGAGCCCGGCTTCAGGGTGGTGACCCCGGGAAGCGGCGCGATCATGATCCCGCCGGTCTCCGTCTGCCACCACGTGTCGACTACCGGTATACGCCCGCCGCCGATCATCTCGCGGTACCAGATCCAGGCTTCCGGGTTGATCGGCTCGCCGACGGTGCCAAGCATGCGCAGCGACGAGAGGTCGTGCTTGTCGGGGTACTCGCGACCCCACTTCATGAACGTTCGGATCGCGGTAGGCGCGCAGTACAGCACGGTGACCCCGTACTTCTCGATGGTCGCCCACCAGCGGTCCTTGTCGGGGAAGTCCGGGGTGCCCTCGTACATAACGGACGTGACGCCGTTGCCCAAGGGGCCGTACACGATGTAGCTGTGACCGGTGACCCAGCCGATATCGGCGGCACACCAGAAGACGGTGTCCGGGTGGATGTCGAAGACGAGGTCGTGCGTGTACATCGTCTGCAGCAGGTAGCCGGCGGTGGTGTGCTTGATGCCCTTCGGCTTCGCGGTGGTCCCCGACGTGTACAGCGTGAAGAGCAGGTCCTCGCTGTCCATCGCCTCGGGCTCACAGGTTGGCTCCTGGGCACTGACGAGGTCGTGGTACCAGTGGTCACGCCCTTCGGTCATGGGAACGTCGTTGCCGGTGCGCCGCACCACCACGACCTGCGTGATGGTCTCGGTCTTGGTGAGCGCTTCGTCGACGTTGCGCTTCAACGGCACGGTGGTGCCGCGGCGCCACGCCTCGTCCTGGGTGATCAGGCACACAGATCCCGAGTCGTTCATGCGGTCGGCGACGGCGTCGGCGGAGAAGCCACCGAACACCACCGAGTGAGCTGCACCGATGCGCGCGCAGGCGAGCATCGCCACCGGCAGCTCCGGGACCATGCCCATGTAGATTCCCACCCGGTCACCGCGCTTGACGCCGAGGCCGCGCAGCGCGTTGGCGAAACGGCAGACCTGCTCAAGAAGCTCCGCGTAGGTGATGCTGCGCGTGTCGCCCGGCTCGCCCTCCCAGAGGTACGCGACTTTGTCTCCGTGGCCGGCGTCGACATGACGGTCGAGACACTGGTAGCTGGCGTTCAGCGTGCCGCCCACGAACCAGCGCGCAAAGGGGAGGTTCCACTCCAGGATCGTGTCCCAGGGGCGAGAGAAGCTGAGGTACTTCTCGGCCTGCCTGGCCCAGAACGCCTCCGGGTCCGCGTCCGCCTCGCGCCACAGGCTGTCGTCGCGAACGTTCGCCTGGGCGGTGAACTCGGGGCTGGGCGGGAACGTCCGTCCCTCCTTGAGGAGCGCATCGATCGTGGAATCCGAAGCCGTCTGAGCCATCAGGTTGGTCTCCTCAGGTTGGCAGCACGCGCCTCTTGAAGTTGGCGTTGGTCACGTCCGCGAACGAGGCGTACACGGCCGCCGCCGCGGTCGCGATACCGACATAGCCGCCGACGTTGTGAATGGTCGTGCTCGCCGCGTAGTCACCGATGGCGAGCACGACGAACGTGATCGTGAGCAGGAAGAAGACAAGTTGCACCGCCCGCGCGCCGGCCAGGGAGGCAAGGAACATGTACGCGGTGAAGATGCCCCAGGCGAGCAGGTACGTGGCCACGAACGTGCTGATATCGGTGGGTGTGGCGGTCTTCATCTGCGGGATGAAGACGTTGACCAGGAGAAAGAAGCTGAACCAGAAGGCTCCGTACGCGGTGAACGCGGTGGCGGCGAAGGTGTTGCCCCGCTTGAATGCCCACATGCCCGCGAGGAGTTGAGCCAGACCGCCGAAGGTGAGCGCCAGCGCCATCACGCCGGCGGTGACCGTGGCGTGCAGGATGCCGGCGTTGATCAGAGAGAGCAGCAGCGTGGTGATCCCGAAGCCCGCCAGGCCAAGCGGAGCTGGGTCCCCGACCAGCGGCGCCGCCTGCTCCGGGGTCCTCAGCGCCGTGTCCTCGAATGCTCGCGCCATGGTCGGTGCCCTCCTCTCCATATGAAGCCCCCTCCGGAAGCCCTCCGGGGATGGCAAGGCCACAGGATCATGCGCCGTCGCCTTGGTCATATATAAGGGGGGTGAATTGGTCGGTCGAGCAACCAAATCGCCTTGAAACAGAAGAGCCCGGCACCTGCTGGTGCCGGGCCTTCAGCGGGAGGTTTAAACCTCCTTGAACTCCGCGTCGACGACGTCGTCGCCGGCCGGCGGCGTGGCGTGCTCGTCCGGCGCGGCTGTTCCGTTGGGGGCACCCGCATCCGGCGTGCTCCCGGGCTGCGCGTACACCGCCTCGCCGATCTTCTGGATGGATGCCTGCAGCTCGTCGCCCGCTGACTTGATGGCGTCGGTGTCGCCGGCGGTGATCGCGTCGCGCACCCCCTTGACCTTGGCCTCGATGTCGCTGCGCACGTCGGCGGGGACCTTGTCACCGGCGTCGGTGAGAGCCTTCTCGGCCTGGTAGGCGAGGTTCTCCGCGCGGTTGCGGGTCTCGATCGATTCGGCCCGCTTGCGGTCTTCCTCGGCGTTGACTTCGGCCTCCTTCACCATGCGCTCCACCTCGCTCTTATCGAGGGTGGTCGATCCGGTGATGGTGACCCGGTTCTCCTTGCCGGTGCCGCGATCCTTGGCGCTGACATTGAGGATGCCGTTGGCGTCGATGTCGAACGTCACCTCGATCTGCGGCAGCCCACGTGGCGCCGGCGCGATACCGTCGAGCGTGAAGGTGCCGAGGATGCGGTTGTCGCGAGCCAGCGGGCGCTCACCCTGGAGCACCACCACCTCGACCGACGATTGGTTGTCCGAGGCTGTCGAGAACACCTGCGACTTCGACGTGGGAATCGTGGTATTGCGCTCGATCAGCTTGGTGTTCACCTCACCCTCGGTCATGATGCCGAGGCTCAGCGGCGTGACGTCGAGCAGCAGGACATCCTTGACCTCACCCTTGAGCACGCCCGCCTGGATGGCGGCGCCGATGGCGACCACCTCGTCCGGGTTGACTCCGCGGTGTGGCTCCTTGCCGGTGAACGACTTGACCAGCTCCTGGATCACGGGCATGCGGGTGGAACCACCGACAAGGATCACCTCGTCGAGCTCCGACGCCGACAGGCCGGCATCCTTGAGCGCGTCCTCGAACGGCTTGCGGGTGCGGTTGGTCAGGTCCTCGGTGAGCTGCTCGAACCTGCTGCGTGACAGCGAGATCGCGAGGTGCTTCGGGCCCGACGCGTCGGCAGTGATGAAGGGAAGGTTGACCTCGGTCTCCTGTCGCTGCGAGAGCTCGATCTTGGCCTTCTCAGCCGCCTCGGTCAGCCGCTGCAGCGCCTGGCGGTCGCTGCGCAGGTCGATGCCTTGGTCCTTCTTGAACTCGTCGGCAAGCCAGTCGACGATGCGACGGTCGTAGTCGTCACCGCCGAGGTGGGTGTCACCGTTGGTCGACTTGACCTCGAAGACTCCCTCGCCCACCTCGAGGATGGAGACGTCGAAGGTGCCACCGCCGAGGTCGAAGACGAGGATCTTCTCGTTCTCCTTCTTCTCGAGCCCGTAGGCCAGTGATGCGGCAGTAGGCTCGTTGATGATGCGCAGCACGTTGAGGCCGGCGATCTGGCCGGCGTTCTTGGTGGCCTGGCGCTGGGCGTCGTTGAAGTACGCCGGCACGGTGATGACCGCGTCGCTCACCTTCTCGCCGAGATACGCCTCAGCGTCGGTCTTGAGCTTCTGGAGGATCATCGCGGAGATCTGCTCGGGGGTGTGGCGCTCGCCGGAGACCTCGACCTCGACGCGGCCGTCCTTGCCGGGCACGATCTTGTAGGGCACCTGCTTGGCCTCATTGCTCACCTCGTTGACGAGACGGCCCATGAAGCGCTTGATCGACGAGATGGTGTTCTCTGGGTTGACGGCGGCCTGACGACGGGCCAGCGTGCCCACCAGGCGCTCGCCACTGCGAGTGAAGGCGACCACCGACGGCGTGGTGCGCCCGCCCTCGGCGTTGGGGATGACGACAGGCTCGCCACCTTCCATCACAGCGACGACGCTGTTGGTGGTGCCGAGGTCGATGCCGACGGTCTTGGCCATGGGGTTGAACCCTCCCGGGTAAATGCGAATCGAGGAAATTCGAAGTGTTGAACTGACGCTTCTGCGCCGCTCCTGGTGGGATACCTCGCGCCACCGTGATGCTAAACGTCCGACGCCGGCGATGGCGGTACCCTGCTTCCGTGCATGAGGGCGACGGCCACGACACGGCCGCGCAGCTGCGCAGGCTGCGCGAGCGGGCCGACGAGGATTTCGATAGCCCGCCCGGCATCAAGCTGCCCGGCCGGCACCAGATCGACCTTGCCGAACTGGGCCTGAGGGTCGCCGTGACCCGAGCGCGGTACCCCAACCGCGACGACGGCGTCGACCAGTACGCGGTCACCCTGACCCGCTCAGGCCTCGACCAGCGTCCTGCCGACAGCGAGGTGTCCCTGGTCCTCGAGACCGCCTTCGGAGCGTCCGCGGGCGACGCCGTCGAGCGGACCGGCGGAGGCCCGCTGGTGCGCATGTTCCGGGTGCCCGCGGCCGCGGCTCAGCCGAGGTAGGCGTCGCCCCCGATGAGGGGGACGAAGCGGCACGGCCCGAGGTTGTCGGTGACCCAGCGGCCATCCAGCAACCGGAGGCGCACGAGCTCGTCCATCTGCTCGCCCTCGCGATGCAGCGGGATCACCAGGCGGCCCCGCTCGCTGAGCTGGCGGGGCAGCGCCGGGGGCAGCCACGGCGCGGTGGCGGCGACGGCGATGGCGTCGAACGGCGCCAGGTCGGGCAGGCCCAGGGTGCCGTCACCCACGTGGACCGGGATGTCATAGCCGGCCGCCGTCAGGCGCTGTCGTGCCGACTCGGCCAGCTGGGTCAGGCGCTCGATGCCGACGACCTCCGCGCCGCACGCGGCCAGCACCGCGGCCTGGTATCCCGATCCCGTGCCCACGTCCAGGACCCGATCCCCTGCCTGGATGTCGAGTGCCTGGACGACCACGGCAACCATGAGCGGCTGGGAGATCGTCTGGCCGCAGTCGATGGCCAGCGCCCGGTCGGCGTAGGCCTCGCCCCGCTGCCCGGGCGGCACGAACTGCTCGCGCGGGACAGAGGCCATCGCGTCGAGGACGCGAGCATCGCGGATGCCCCCGCGACGCAGGGTGTTGAGCATCCCGATCACGTCACCATGCATCCGTCCGGTGTAGCAGATGTCTGCCGCCGGCACGCTCCGTCAGGCCTGCGGTTCGAGCACCAGGTCCTCTGGCGGCGTCGGCGGCACCTTCCAGACCAGGAACCCCTTGTTCCAGCGGCGGTGGTATTCGTTGGCCGCATCGACCGCCTCGTGGAACGCTCGCTCGAACGCGGCCAGGTCGCCGCCCTCGCAGGCCGCCAAGAGGGGAGCCAGGTCCTCATCGATGAAGGTCTCGACGTTGGCCTCGTACTTGGGCCGGGTGACGTTGCCGAGCCGGAAGAGCTTGCGCATCTCCTTGAGCTGCCAGGTGGCCAGCGGCCAGTTCTGGGCGCGGCCCGCGTGGTACGCCTTCCACATCCGCACCCCGATGTCGGGCATGAGCCGGGCCAGGCCTGGCTGCAGGCCGGTCAGCGCCTCGAGCTCGAGGCGTTCGGGGTTCTTCGGTTGCGGTGTCTCGCTCACGCAGGCTCCTTGAGTGATCGACGGCGAGGCTCCGGCGCCCCCTTGCGGCCCCCGAGCTGTGACGAAACGTCGCCGGCGACGTTGTTGAGTCGATGATCGCCGCCATGACCGGCACGGCGCTGGAGCACGCGGTGGCACCGTTCGACGAGGTGTACCAAGAGCATGCCGACGCCGTCTACCGATTCTGCGTCTCCCAACTGCGCGATCTCGACGTGGCCGAGGACGTGACCGCCGACGTCTTCGCCGCTGCCTTCGCCGCCTACGACCGGGTCCGCCCCGAGTC
>NZ_JAEKNS010000060.1:0-1598 GCF_016464765.1 Candidatus Aeolococcus gillhamiae
CCTGGCTGACTCGGGCTCGGCCGATCCCGTTGCTGAGCGCGAGACAGAGGAGGTGGTTGGAGGCGCTCCGCCCACCGTGCATCGCCTTGGCGTCGAGCAGGGCGCCGACCTCGAAGAGCGGCCGTCGGTAGTCGGCGTACGGCCTGCCGTTGACGGTCACGGTACCCGAGGTCGGCGCGTCGAGGCCGAGGATCATTCGCATCGTCGTGGACTTCCCCGCCCCATTCGGGCCGAGGAAGCCGGTCACCTGACCGGGCGGGACGGTGAAGGACAGGTCATCAACCGCCACAGTGTGGCCGTAGCGTTTGCTGAGGCCGATTGCCTCGATCATCCGATCACACCATGGGTCCTGCCAAAAGCGGCACACCCGGCGCTGCCGGATTCCCAACCGGTTGCGCCCCGCGCACTTGCCTAATGGCTCCCTGGACCGATGACGCCGGTGAGATGCAAGACCACCACGAGCACTACCAGGCCGACCGCGACGCCGATTCCAACCACGGCCACCCAGCGTGGCCTGCCGGTGGTCGAGGCGCGCTCCCCCACCGCGTCCTCATCGGGGTTTGGAAAGCGGGGCAACTCAGCCATCTGGGTCTCCTCTCTCGCGACTGGTCAGTCAAGGGTTGGTCTCGTCGTGCAAGAGTGATCGAGACAGTGTGTCACTGTCAAGTCACACTGACGTCGTCGCGTCGGACGTCGCGTATACTGAGGCGATGCCTAGGCTGTGGAACGAGACCATCGAGGCGCACCGCCGCGACGTCCGCCTCGCCATCCTGGACACGACCGCGGCGCTGGTAGCTGCGCACGGCCTCCTCTCGGTGACGATGTCGCAGATCGCCGAGGAGACCGGTATC
Source organism: Candidatus Aeolococcus gillhamiae (assembly GCF_016464765.1). Classification (NCBI taxonomy): domain Bacteria; kingdom Bacillati; phylum Candidatus Dormiibacterota; class Candidatus Dormibacteria; order Candidatus Aeolococcales; family Candidatus Aeolococcaceae; genus Candidatus Aeolococcus; species Candidatus Aeolococcus gillhamiae. The sequence continues at coordinate 852 of NZ_JAEKNS010000060.1, forward strand.
GGGCGCGCGACGCTCTACAAGTACTTTTCAGACGTCGAATCGATCCTGCTGGCCTGGCATGAGCGTCAGATCACCGCGCACCTCGAACAGCTCGCGGAAGCCCGAGACCAGGCGGCAGATGCCGGCGAGCGACTTCACGCTGTGCTCGAGGCCTTCGCCCTCATTTCCCACGAATCCCGCGGACACCGGGACACCGAGCTCGCGGCATTCCTTCATCGAGATCAGCACGTGGGCCGCGCGCAGCACCAGGTCCACGCCCTCATCCGAGGTCTGCTGACCGAGGGCGCAGAAAGCGGCGACCTCCGGAACGATGTCGCGCCTGACGAGCTCGCCAGCTACTGCCTACACGCCCTAACGGCGGCCAGCAGTATGCCCTCTAAAGCCGCCGTCCGTCGGCTCGTCGCCGTAACTCTGGCTGCGTTGCGCCCCCCGAACTGATCGTTCCGAAGCGCCGGGGACTTACGCCCGGCCGCGCGACAGAGCAGGATGAGTCGGTTCGAGTCAGACGAGGATGTTGAGCGATCGCCATGCTGACCGCCGGTTGGACGATCGCCCTGCCGATAACCGTGAAAGGGTCGCAGCAGGGGCAGCGTTCAGCCCCGTTCACGGAAGTTGTCAAGCCCCCTGAGACACCTCGCGTCGGGAATTACTGAACCATCGTCACCACCGGTGCGGGCGGGTTGATCCACACGGCTGTCGGCAGCGCTGGAGGTCGCGGCATGGCGCGAATGAAGCGTTCTGGATGGT
>NZ_JAEKNS010000109.1:0-3919 GCF_016464765.1 Candidatus Aeolococcus gillhamiae
GGTGCGGCTGGTGATGCCGCACAACGTCAGTGACGAGCGCAAGACGATGATCGCCGCGTACGGCGCCGAGACGGTGTTCAGCGACTCGCAGGAGGGCAGCGACGGGGCCATCGTGCTCGCGCAGCGGATGCTGAAGCAGGATCCAGACCTCTACTTCATGCCCGACCAGTACAACAATCCGTCCAACTGGAAGGCGCACTACGACGGCACCGGCGCGGAGATCTGGGAGCAGACCGCTGGGACGGTGACGCACTTCGTCGCGGCGCTGGGCACCAGCGGGACGTTCGTCGGTGTGTCGCGGCGCCTGCGCGACGAGCGCCCGGAGATGGTGTGCGTCTCGGTGCAACCGGAGGATCCGTGGCACGGCCTGGAGGGGATGAAGCACATGCCCACGGCGATCGTGCCGGCGATCTACGACCCGACCATCGCCGACGAGAACCTCTGGGCACCGACGGAGGTGTCGTACGACCTCGCCCGTGAGCTGGCGCGCCGCGAGGGCATCATGGTCGGTCACTCCAGCGGCGCGGCGCTCTGGGGTGTGCGCGAGGTCGCGGGGCAGATCGAGCGCGGCGTCATCGTCACCGTGCTCTGCGACGGTGGCAGCCGGTACCTGAGCAGCGGCCTGTACGGAGGTCGGTTGTGAACGTCGCGCTGGCCGCTGACGCCGATTCGCGTATCCGCCTGCTCGCCGTCGCGGCATATCCGAACGAGGGCTGTGGCGTGCTGATCGGCCGCTCTGACGGCGAGCGCGTGGAGGTCGTCTCGGCGACCTCCGGGACCAACACCAACACCGAACGCGCTCGCGATCGGTACGTGCTCGACCCGCTGGACATGGTGCGTGCGGACCGCGAGGCGCGCACGCTCGGCCTCGACGTCGTGGGCATCTGGCACAGCCATCCTGACCATCCGGCGATCGCGTCGCAGTTCGACAGCGATCACTCCTGGACCGACTACGTTTATCTCATCGTCAGGACCACAGTCGATGGGGCGGGTGACCTGAACGGCTTCGCCCGCAAGGACGAGGGCGAAGTGCTGGAGCAGCTTGCGCTGGCGGTCACGCCGGGCGCGGAGCCGATGCAGTGAGCCGTGCCGCGACCGCGCGCGGGCGTCCGCGCCGCCGTCGCCGTGCCGCTGAGACGGACCTCGCCACCCCGTCGGGCATCGTCGCCATCGTGGGACGTCCCAACGTCGGCAAGTCGACGCTCTTCAACCGCTTCACCGGCCAGCGCCACGCCATCGTCGACGAACTGGCTGGCCTCACGCGGGATCGCCTGTACGGGGTCACCGAGTGGAGGGGACGGCGGTTCACCGTCGTCGACACCGCCGGCCTGGACCGCTCGATGGCGCGCGACGATCCTGGGCTGGCCGTCCTCACGGCCGGCACACAGCAACAGGCGCGGCTCGCCATCGCCGAGGCGGACGTGTGCGTGCACCTGGTCGACGTCAGAGCGGGCGTGACCGCTCTCGACGAAGACGTCGCCAACATCCTGCGAACCGGTGGGAAGCCGGTGATCCTGGTGGGGAACAAGGCCGACAGCCCTGCCAATCCCCACTACGCGCACGAGCTGTACAAGCTCGGACTCGGCGAGCCGCTGTTGATCTCCGCGCTGGTCGGCACCGACACCGGGGATCTTCTCGACCGCATTGTCGACGAGCTTCCGCCGCCGAGTGAAGACGACGCCCCCGCCACGTCCGAGGAGCTGCGCCTGGCAATCATCGGCAAGCCCAATGTCGGCAAGTCGTCGCTCCTCAACGCGCTGGTGGGGCAAGAGCGGGCGCTGGTGTCGCCGCTGGCGGGGACGACACGCGATGCCGTCGACACGCTGGTCACTCACGGCGATCGCACCGTGCGACTCGTCGATACTGCCGGCATTCGCCGCCGCGGTGTCGTCGACACCAACGTCGAGCACTACAGCCTCCTTCGAGCGCTGCGCGCCCTGGAGCGCTGCGACGTCGCGCTCCTCGTCGTCGACGCCGCCGAGATCGTCGCCCAGGACAGGCACGTCGCGGGATACGCGGTGGACGCCGGCAAGGGGTTGGTGGTGATCGCCAACAAGTGGGACCTGGTGGACCAAGAGACGCGTGTCGACCCCGGGTTCCTCAAGTCCATCCACGAGGCCTTCGACTTCGTGCCCGGTGTCCCTGTCCTGACGGTGTCAGCGCTGGAGGGACGCAATGTCGGACGAGTGCTCGACGCCGCAGCCGGGGTGGCCGCCGCGCGGGCGGTGCGTATCCCGACGGCCGCGCTCAACAACCTGCTCCGCGACGCCTTTCTCGCGCATCCGCCGCGACATGACAAGGGGCGGCAGCTGAAGCTGCTGTACGCGACCCAGGCGAGCACTCCCGCTCCGACGATTGTCCTCTTCGTCAACGACCCGGAGCTCATGCACTTCGCCTACGGGCGGTACTTGGAGAACCGCATCCGCGCCGTCTTTGGATTCGCTGGGACGCGCATGCGCATCGTCGCCCGTGCACGCGCGGAGCGCGACCGCTGATGCGAGTCGCCATCGTCGGCGCGGGCTCGTGGGGAACCGCGCTAGCCCAGAGCCTCAGCACGGCCGGCTGCGATGTGCGTCTATGGGCGCGCGACCCGGATGTTGCCACTGCCCTGCGGTCGAGTCGTCGCCACCCGTGGGCACTCCCCGGCATCGCACTGAACGCCGATGTCGACGTTGATGACGAGCTTGAGCCCGCTCTCGCTCAGGCGGCTGTGGTGATCCTCGCGGTCCCCAGCCACGGCATGCGCGATATTGCTGTGGCGACGAAGCCCTGGTTGGGCGATGCCCACGTGGTCAGCGCTGCCAAGGGATTCGAGCTCGAGACTGGTCTCACCATGACAGCGGTGCTGACCGACGTCCTGGCCGGACGACCGACTTCTGTTGCGGCGTTGAGCGGCCCCAACATCGCGATCGAGGTCGCCCGCGGGCTTCCCGCTGCCACGGTGATCGCCACCGTTGACGGCCATGCGGCGGAGACGGTTCGCGACGGGTGCAACGGTGGCTCGCTCCGCTTCTACAGCAGCGACGACGTTGTGGGAGTCGAGTACGCAGGCGCGCTCAAGAACGTCGTGGCGATCGCTGCCGGTGTGTGCGACGGGATCGGCGCCGGCGACAACGGCAAGGCCGCGGTGATCACGCGCGGGCTCGCCGAGATCGCCCGTCTCGGCATCCGCGCCGGTGCGCGCGGCCTGACGTTCGCCGGCCTTGCCGGGCTGGGCGACTGCGTGGTCACCTGCGCCAGCCCGCACTCGCGCAACCGGGGGCTTGGCGAGGCGATCGGTCGCGGCATGCCCCCCGCGGACGCGATCGCGGCCAGCCAGATGGTCGTGGAGGGCGTGAACGCCACCAGGGCGGCGCTGCTGCTGGCCGAGACCCACGGTGTCGACATGCCGATCGCCCGCGAGATCCACGAGATCCTGTTCGCCGGCAAGAGCGTCGCGGCCGCCCTCAACGACCTCATGACCCGTGGCGCGGGTAACGAGCTGCGCGGGCTCGATATCGGCGAACCCGGAGCCGGCAGCCGCATCTGACCGCCGTCGGGCGCTAGAGTTGCCAGGCGCCCGGGCGGTCAACGCCCGCTCGTCGGGGAGTAGCTCAGGTGGTTAGAGTACTGGTCTGGGGGACCAGGGGTCGCAGGTTCGAGTCCTGTCTCCCCGACATCGTATTCACGACAACGCATTTGTGCGGTCGTCAGTGCCGGTCGCGGTCACGGGTCCAGTGCTCTAACCGGAAATAAGGACCTTTTCCACAAAAGGCATCATTTCCGGCCAGCTGGGTGCAGGTCAAGGTGGACGGGCTGTTCTCATAGCGTCGGATTATTCCACCCCGGTGCTTACATAGCGATTACAGTTTTGGAGTTCCACGGCTCGAGGTGAACCACCCTGGGTCTGATGGAGGCTCCACCAAACCCAGGCGATTCA
>NZ_JAEKNS010000157.1:0-13919 GCF_016464765.1 Candidatus Aeolococcus gillhamiae
TCCGTCGAGTATACAGACTTAGCTTCACGAATCATGAAAGTCCGTCACTCCTTAGGAGCGGGCACCACAACCCAGAGGCCGACCTCAGAAGCGCCCTCCACCCGCCGGGAAGCCGGAACGAACATGCGGGAATGGAGACAGACTCGGCAGTGCGGACGTGAGCGGTCCTCTCCGTCGCCTGCGCCGGATCACCCTCGGGCTTCCCTGCGGCTGCGCGCTGCTCCTGCTGGCGTTGCTGCTCGCCCTGCCGCTGCTGTTCGCCGACGGCGGCGGCGGCACCAGCGCCGATGCCAGCTCTGCCGGCTGGTCGCTCAGCGGTGCGGGCACCGGCGTCACCGGCTCGGGCGGCCCCGTGGGTATGCCTGTCCGGACCGATCTCCGGCCCCTCTTTCCCTGGACTCCGGCCGGCGGACTCTCGACGGGGAGCTGGCCGTGGGGCCAGTGCACCTGGTTCGTCGTTTCCCAGGGGCGCCAGGGCGGCAGCCACCGCGTCACCTGGAGTGGCAACGCCGCCGACTGGTACGCCAACGCCGAGAGCGCCGCAGTACCGGTCGCCCCTGCCAGCGCCACGCCGGAGCCGGGATGGATCGCCGTCTTCGCCCCCGGCCACGGCTCGGATGCGTCGGTCGGCCACGTCGCAGTGGTGGTCGGGGTTCAGCCGGCCAGTGGCTCCTACACGGTCGCCGAGATGCACGTCCTCGGCCTGGGCGTCGCCGACCTGCGCACGTTGTGGCTGCACGGCTCCAGCCCGCTGCTGGAGGGGTGGATCCCATGAGCCGCCCGCCGGTGCGCAGCAGCGGCAGCCGCGGGCCGACCGGCGAACCCCTCGCGGCCCAGCTCCTCGTCCCCGTTGGGCTGGTGGTCGCCGGCATGGTCGCCTGGCTCGACGCCGCCGCGCTGCTGAGCAGCCTTCTCAGCGCCCACGGGGTGCCGGCGCTGCGTGGCGGCTGGCTGATCGGGCCGCTCCACCTCCTCGCCCACGCCGCCAACACCGGCGCGGCTTGGACGACGCCGTCGGCAGCGCCGCCGACCTGGCTGTACCTCAGCACCGCCGTGGTCCTCGGCACCGCCGTCCTGGTGGGCGTCGTCGTCGCCTGGCAGTGGTGGACGGAGCGCCGCGGCCGCCCCAGCGAGAGGCGCAAGCGCCACGGTTTCCTCGGACCGCGGGAGGCCAATTCCCTCTTCGGTGAACCAGCCGCCCGCCGCCAGGCAGCGCAGCTCCACCCCTCACTGTCGGCGAGCGAGTTGCGCCGGCGGCCCATCGCAGAACTGGCGATCCCCCTCGGACTCTGCGAGGGCACTGCCGTGTTTGCCAGCCACGAGCTCGCCGTTGCGGTCCTCGCCGGGATGCGCCAGGGCAAGACCACCGGGCTGCTGGCCCGGGTGGCCCTCAGCCACCGCGGCCCCCTCCTCTATACCACCACCAAGCCCGACGACTTGGCCCTCTTCTTCCAGCTCCCGGCGGGCAGCAGGGGTCGGGTGCTGCTGTTCAACCCTGACGATCTCGGTGACCTCGGCACCTGTGCCTTCGACCCGGTGATTGGCTGCCAGGATCCGGAGGCGGCCCGGCTGCGCGCCGAGGCGATCCTCGCCCGCCAACGGGCCCGCGGCCGCGACCGCGGCATCGATTGGGCCCTGCTCGCCGAGAAGCTGCTCAAGTACCTCCTCCACGCCGCCGCCCTCGAGCGAGCGGAAGGCCGTGAGTCGGGCATGGCCCGGGTGGTCGGCTGGGCCGCCGCCCAGGATTTCGATGGCGCTGGCGTCACTCGCTCGCTGCTGCGCAGTCCTGAGGCGTCGCAGTGGGCCGAGCTGCTCAAGGAGATGGGCCGCTGCGCCCCCGAAACCCTCTACAGCATCAAGATCAACCTCCACGAGGCCCTGGTCTGCTGGGAGGATCCCGGCCTGCTCCGCCGAGTGTCGCCGGGCAGCTCGGCGGAGGTCGTCGACCCTGCGGCGGTGGTCCGCAACGGCGACCGCCTGCTCATCCTGGCTCGACCCGGCGGGCACGCGGTCCCACTGGTCACCGCCCTGGTCTCGGCCGTGGTCGAGGCCGCCCGCCAGGAGGCGCGGCGGGCGCTCGCCTGGGGTGGGCGCCTCGACCCACCCCTGATGCTCCTCCTCGACGAGGTCACCAAGGTCTGCCCGCTGCCGCAGATGCCCGAGCTGGTCACCGACTGCGCCTCCCAGGGAATCGTCCCCATCTACTCGCTGCAGTCCCTCGAGCAAGGTGAGGAGGCGTGGGGGGTCTCGCGCTTCCAGGGGATGTGGTCGGCGACCAACTGCCACGTGGTCATGGGCATGATCTCCGGCGAGCGAACCCTGCGCGCGATCAGTGACCTCTCGCCCACGATCAAGGTCGAGGAACAGCGCGAGGGCCGCGACCGTCACGGCGTGCGGCTTGACCCGGTGGTCCGCTGGGAGCCGGCGTTGACCCGCGACGAAGTCCGCGCCATCGCCCACCACACCGCGGTGGTCTTCTGCGGGCCCCGGCCAATGCGGGTCCGCCTGCCCCACGTGCTCAGCCGCAGCTCGGAGGTGCGCATGCAGGCGGAGGCCTGCCGAGCCGCCTGGCTGGCCTGGGCCGCCCAGCGACAGGGGGCCACGGCATGAGCACCATCCAGCTGCCCTGGCAGCCCGAAGCTGCGGCCACTCGTGCCATCGGAATCCGCATTCGCCGACTGCGGCTCGGCCGCTTCCTCACCCAGGAGCAGCTCGCTCAAGCCGCCGGACTCGGTCGGGCCACCATCCGCCGCCTCGAGGGCGGCCAGGTGCGACCCCGGCTGGGCACCATCACCGCGCTGGCCGCCGCCCTCGACACCAGTCCGGAGGAGCTGGTGCCCGACCCGGCAGCGCTCTGGGGCGTGTAGCCGGTGGGCAGCGGATACGTCCGCTTCGGTCTCCCCTGGAACTGGGAGGGCCTCGACGAGACCGAGCTGCAGCGACGCCAGGCGGAGCTGCGCACCTGGGTCAACTGGTTTGTCGCCCGCTACCACCTGGTCGGAAGAGTCCCGCGCTGCTGGGATCGCCACCCGGGCCTGGTCGACGAGCTCAAGGCGCTCTGGTACTACCACGAGGAGGTGACCAATCCGCTGGTGCCGCTTGTCGACGGCGACGAGGTCCACGATCCGTCCGAACCCGAGGATCCCGAGGTGCTCGCCCGCGCCTACCAGGACTGGCACGAGGCCCGCTGGCGCTGGATGACCGGTCCCCTCACCGATGCTCCCGGTTACCGCGAGTGCCTGACCCACCAGGGGCACGTCGACGACGGTCACGCCAGCGACGCGGTGGTCTTCACCGAGGCGTCGGCGGCGCGGGTCGACGAGCCGATCGACGCTGCCCAGCTGGCGCGGTGATGAACACCGTCCACCTCATCGGCCTTGTCGGGTGCCGCCCTCGCGCCGTCGGGACGGCCGGCGATCGCGGCTTTCTCCTCCTCACCATCGCCGACGCCACAGCACAGCGAGTCGACCGCCACCGGGTCGTTGTCGCGGCTCATACCCCAATCGCCATCGAGGATTTCACACCCGGCGAGACCGTCTACGTCGAGGGGCGGTTGGGCCGCCCCGCCGACGGTCGTCGGATCGCCGTCATCGCCGCTCAGGCCTGGTCGATCGAGCCGCCACTACCACCGCCCGCCGACTCCGCTGCCGCTGCCAGCCACGCGTCTCCGCGAGAGCACCTTCGCCGTGGCCACGCGCGCCGGATCGCCATCGGCACTCCGCGGGAGAGGCTGATCTGGATCCGGCCCACAACAGTGGGCGCAGCGGATCATCGGCGTGCAGTTCTGTTGGAATCGGTAGGAATGGGGGTGGACGCTCCGAGTAGTGGGCCCACCGACCACGGGCCACCTGATCGCGCGGGCTAGACGGTGCGGGCCCGTCAACGAATGTCGACGCGGCTCCTCGCTCGGCGACGAGGTTATCGCCATGCGCAGCGTTCCATCCGCAGAATGTGCTCGTGGTTGAGGCGGCGCCGTCCTACAGCGTCCGGACGGCTCGGCCCGATGACTTGCTGGCCGTGCTTTGGGGGCATTCGCATAGCGATCCTGGCAGGCGCCTTCCTCGCGCTCCTTCAGAACTCGAGCAGCAAACCTGGGAACGAATGATGCGGACCGACGATCTGACTGTCTATCTCGCCGAGATCAGTGGCGAGACCGTCGGGACGGCAACCGTGATCACGCTTCCGAACCTCACCTATGGTTGTGCACCGACGGCCTTCGTTGAGGCGGTCGGCGTTTCCCCAGACCACCGTCGACGTGGGGTAGCCACCGCGCTCATGGCTCGGCTCCTCGACGACGCGCGGTTCGGCGGCTGCAACAAGGTCCAACTCCTATCGCACAAGCGCCACGCCACCGATGGCGCGCACCGCCTCTACACGGCCCTAGGCTTCTCGCCCGAAGCAGAGGGATTCCGGCTTTACCTCCGAGAAGTTCCCGAGGCGGTGAGGGCCGGAACCGACCAAGCGAGGTAGCCGCCGGTCAGAACCTCCTTTCAACTCTTGTATCCCATTCGCCCAGCAGACATCGACGCACCTGGCTTGTACCAAGGTGGCTCGCCTGTGCCTCGCCTCAGGGCTGGTGCTCCACCCGCCGACCGTCGACACTGAACCCACATGGCCGATCACCCCGCCGACGTTCCGACAAGACACTCGACGGTCGCGCACAACGGCGCGGTCGGACCAAGCGAGACGCGGAAACCGTGCTCGGAGCACGATTGACTGGCAACGAGGCCGACGCCCTCCTGCGTGCGCGGGCCAACAAGAAACGCGGACGAGTTGCTGGATGGACTAACGGGATCTCCGACGGCTGCCTCGGATTGAGCGGAAGCGGTTGTCTGCTGACCACGGTGCTCGTCACTGTTGCGCTGATCTCATGCCTCGAGGGAGGCTTTACAAAGTCTGCATTGCCGGAGCGCGACACTGGTTCGTGCGCCAGGCCTCGGGATGCTGCTCGCAACAGGAGGACCCGCTGATATGGGGGAGATTGGTCAGGCGGGCCGCGGCGGCCGAGTGAAGGTGTTGATGTTCCCCCTCGACCACAACCCACCCCATTTCCACGGCCGTCTGGCCAACGGGAGCATGGTCCAGGTTGCGATCGACACGGGGGATCTGATGGCCGGCACGTGGCCGCCTGCGCAGCTCGGTGAACTTGAGGAGTGGCGTGCGTCGCGGGTTCAGCAGCTGCGGGATGCGTGGGCGATCGCCGTGGCTGGCGAGATTCCGCCGGTGATTCCTTGAGCGCCGCGGGGATATAGGATGGTCGGCATGGAGCATGTGCAGGTGACCGCCGTCCACGTTCTCGGCCACATGCGTGTCCGCCTGATGTTCAGCGACGGTCTCATCCGCGACCTCGACTTGAGTCCGCTTCTTGACGCGGCCCCGGCCTTCGCTCGGCACCGCCGGGATCCGGCTTTCTTCTCACGCGTTCGGTTGCAGGATGGAACGATCGCCTGGCCTGACGAGACCAGCCTCGACCCCTTCGTGCTGCACGGCGACGCGGAGCCGGCGGCCGCGCCCCCACCGCGACTCATCGGAGAGCACCGACCCCCTGTCGAAGTGGCTGGTTAGTCGAACTCCAGGTCGGAAGCGCCGTCGGTCGAGATACTGCTCGGCGCGCCACCCAATTGTTTGAAGGCACCCGGCAAACGGGTCGGCCTGGTTCCCTTCCTCTCCACCGTGGCTCACTCGTGGCCCACTCGTGGACCACTACGTTCCGAGCCTTGCGGCTGGTCCGCAACCCTGCAATCATGAGTTCCTGGGGGTTCTTGAGCCCTCCGCGATGACGCTGGCTCGCCAGGTCCAAGCACCGTCGGGGTTGGAAGGGAGTCACGGGTGAACGCGAAGGTCGCCTACGCTGGACAGCGCCTCTGGTACGACCGGGGGCGCCTCTTAGCGCTGGTCGCCGTGGTGGTCGTGCTGGTGGTCACTGCGGTCGTTGGCGTGAAGGTCCTGACCGGCAGCGGCTCGGGCCACCCTCAGCTTGCATTCGCGCCTCCAATCACCAAGCCGACGCCGACCCCCGATCCGATCAAGGCCGCAATCGTCCAGGCCTACAAGAACGCCACCGCCGCTTACGTCCACGCCGCCACGACGGGCAACCCGACCGACCCGGCGCTGGCGGCTACCGCTCTTGGTGTGGCCGAGGTCACCGAAACGCTGAACCTTCAGAAAGACGTTGCCCTTCACATTATTTCGCGCGGCAGCATCAAGGTTGGCCATCCTCGAGTCGAGTCGATCTCCTCGGTCCCCGGGACTCCCAATAGCACCGCGCAACTGACCGACTGTGTGCAGGACGACCTGAATGGCTACAACGTTCAAACCGGGGTGCCTGTCAACGCTCAGACCGGCCTGCCCCTTCCTCCCGGACAAACCCCTGGTCCTCCGCAGGCTGAGCGAATTGTGGCAACCCTCGGCGAAGTCGGCGGGGTCTGGAAGCTGCTCGACGAGCAGCTCACGGTGGTGGCATCGTGTCCGGCCGATTGATTGTTCTGGGCTTGGCACTCTCCCTCGCCTTGGCGGGCGCGAGTGCCTCGCATGCGCAAGCCGACTCGCCCGCAGCGCCAAGTCCGGGAGGTGACCCAGCCAAGACCGGCACAGGACGGGCGGACGCAACAGCGGGCGGTGGAAGTGTCACAGCGACTGCCGCCAATCAACAGACGAATCCCGGCGCTGGCACCGGATCCGTGAGCGGCGCCACGAATCCCTGCACCTCGATGCCACTCCCCGATGGTGGGGCTCAGCTCAATGAGGAATGGCAACAGTTCCACACGAACCCGGCAGCCATCAACAGATTCGCGACCTACGGTGTCACCGCGGGAGTCGATCCGTCGACGGGCACGTGGTACCTACTGATGTGCCCCCCCGCTGGTGCCACGCCAGTGTGGGTAGCACCCGGCGGACCTACCCCAACCAGCAATCCGTTAGCACTCGCGCAACGGGCTCTGTCCGCCATTCGTCTCCCTGCTCCGCTGATGGAGATGGCTCCGTCGGCGTCTAGAGGGGTGGTCAACCTACTCGCCTATCTGTGGATCGATCGCGGGATTTGGACACCGCTGTCCGCAACTGCTGCCGCTGGCCCGGTGTCGGCGACCGCGACGGCGACCCCGGATAAGGTCGTCTGGGACATGGGCAACGGCGACGAGGTGACCTGCAGCAGCCCCGGCGTCCCATACGACCTCAACACTCCCCGTGAGCAGCAGCACACCGATTGCGGCTACGTGTACCCCCGTGACTCGCGTAGCCAGGCCGGAGGCACGTACACGGTCACCGCCACGGTGTACTGGCACGTGACCTGGACGGCAGCGGGTGCGCCCGGCGGAGGCGATCTCGGTGATGTCGCCGGCGCCCCCGCAACCACCCAGGCAGCGGTCGACGAGATCCAGGCGATCGTGACGGGCTGAGCCATGGCCAACATCGACCCCGACTCCGCCTTCGCTCCACCGCTGCGCCGATCGGTGCGGTCGTCGCTTCGGCCAGGCCCGGGAGCGCGGCGCTGGAGACCGGCCCTGGTGGCCCTCGGAGTGTTGTTGGTGGTCGGCAGCGCGCTGACCTTCTACGCCATTTCCAACCGGCTCAGCGCTCATCGACAGATCCTGGCGGTGAGCCACGCCATCAGCGCCGGCCAGGTCTTTGGTACCGGGGACTTCACCTTGGTTACGGTCTCAGTGGACACCGGCGGTCTGCGATTCATCAGCCAGGCCGACGAGTCCACGGTGATCGGTCGTCAGGCTGCGGTGCCGATTCCTGCGGGGGCGCCGCTCGTACAAGAAGAGGTTGGCCCACCGGCCCCGGCGAGCGGCCTGGCCACAATCGGCGTGCTCTGCAAGCCGGGCCAATACCCGCCCAGCCTGGCCGCCGGTGATCACGTCGAGGTGATCAACGCCGGTGCGCCCACCGGCCTCAGCGGTGGTACTTCCTCGGCTTCGGCAACCGCAACACCGATCGCGGCTGTCGTCACTGCCGTCGACGCGCCCACCGATACGGCAACCAATGGCCAGGTGGTGTCGTTGCAGGTCTCGGCGGACGATGTCGCTGCGGTCGCCCGCGCCGCGGCTGCGGGGACGGCCAGCCTGGTTCTCGTCGCCCCCGCCGGGTAGTCGCGGTGGAGGTCATCCCTATCGTCAGTCTGAAGTCAGCGGGTGCGACCACGGCCGCGCTCGCCCTGGCGACCGTCTGGCCTGAGCAGCGCCCCGCGCCCGTCGTGTTGGAATGCGACCCGGCCGGCGGCGACATCGCCGCCCACTTCGACCTTCCGCTCACACCCGGCCTGGTGAGCGTGGCCCTGGCCATGGATCGGCCCGCAGACGTGGGGGAGGGGATGGGTGTCGACCTTCGCTTGCACAGCCAGGTGCTCCCCGACCGCCGCGACCGCTCCCTCGTGCACGTGGTCGTGGCGCCGACATCCCCCGAGGAGATGCGCCGGCCGCTCGCACTGCTCGCCGAGAAGCTGTCGTTCTTGGCCGCAACCGAAACAGACATCCTGCTCGACTGTGGGCGCCTCGAAGCCGCGAGCATTCAGGGTCGGACACCAACCGTGCGCTTGCTGCAGCAGGCGGGCCTGGCGATTGTGGTCGTTCGCCCCCAGCTCTCCGAACTGCGCCGGCTGGCGGTGTGGCTCCCGGTCCTCCGCTCCGGCCACGTCGAGGTGATGGCGCTCCTCTCGCAGCGGGGTCCCTACGCCGAATCGGAGATCGCCCACACGCTCGAGGTCGAGGTCATCGGCTCACTCCCCGACGATCCGGCCAGTGCCGCGATCGTCGGCGGGGGCGCGGCGGGCCCACGTCCGGATCGCCTCCCGCTGCTCCGGGCGGCGCGCGCCACTGCCGCAGCGTTGGTGGATCGTCTGGCCACGGTGGGACGTCATCGGGATAGCAGCGAGGCCGTGCTCGGTACCGTCGTGCCGCTGACGGGAGGCACGCGATGAACCGCGGGCAGATCCGCGACGCTCGGACGTACGTCGCGGACCGCCTCCGTGAGTATCAGATCGCCACGCCCGGGGCGGACGGGCCCGCTGATGAGCAGGCGCGCGCCGAGCAGTACCTCGACGAGTGGCTCGGCATGGAAGCCCATCGACGGATGGCTGCCAACCAGCAAGCGCTGAGTCACTTCGACGAGCAGGAACTCCGGCGCGCGGTGCTGAACCGACTCTTCGGCCTGGGAGAGCTGCAACCGCTGCTCGACGACCCCGACATCGAAACCATCTTCATCAACGCTCACGACAAAGTCTTCGTGAAGCTCTGCGACGGCAGCAAGCGTGAGCTGGAGACACCGATCGCGGACAGCCAAGACGAGTTGATGGAGCAGATCCGGCGCCTGGCTGCGCGTGAAGGGCTCGGCGAGCGCCGCTGGGATCCGCTGGCGCCCTTCCTCGACCTGACTCTCCGCGACGGCAGTCGCGTCAACGCGGTTCGCGACGTGGTCCGCCACGCCACCATCACCATCCGCCTGCATCGGCTGATGACGGTGAGCCTCGACGACCTGGTGCGCATGGGCACCCTTCACACCGGTGACGCAGCCCTGCTCGAAGCCGTCATCCTCAGCAACCAGAGTGTGCTGGTCGCCGGCGTGACCGGCTCGGGAAAGTCCACCTTCGCACGCGGGCTGGCCTCCTGCATTCCGCCGCAGAAACGCATCGTCAGCATTGAGGACACCTTCGAACTCCATCTCGATCGTGACGACGCGCATCCGGATTGCGTGGCGATGCAGACACGGCGACCGAACGTCCAGGGCCACGGCGCGATCACCGCCGAGGATCTCTTCCGCAACGCATTGCGGATGAACCCGGACGTGCTCATCGTCGGTGAGGTCCGCGGGCCGGCGGAAGCGCTGCCCATGCTGATGGCCACCGCCGCTGGCGGCGCTGCCGGTTCCATCAGCACCATCCACGCCCAATCGGCGGAGCAAGCCATCCCCCAGCTGCAGACCTACATCCTGATGGGCGCCGAGCGGCTCCCCTTTGAGGCCAGTGCGCAGATCATCGCCAAGGCCTTGGACTTCGTGGTCTTCATCGAGCAGCGCGGCGCGCGGCGGCTGGTGTCGTCCATCGCGGAGATCCGCGGCGTGATGGGCGATCACGTCACCCTCAACGTCATCTCAGCCGTTGGAGCCGACGGTCGCCATCAGATGTCGGCGGCGTTCAGCCAGACGTGCAAGGACCGACTCGAAGCCGTGGGCTACGACACGCAGGAGTGGGCGACCGGCACGGACGGGGCGTACTCGTGAGCGCGCTCGCCGTTGTGCTCGGGGCCGTCTGCGCCGTCGGCATCGTCCTGATTGTCGCTGGACTACTGAGTGGCGGCAGTGGAAACAGTCGCGAGCGCTCTCGGCGGACGAACTCACGATCTCTGGAGCAGCGCGCAGTGCGTGTCGCCGCAGCGCTGCTGGCCGCAACCGCGGTGTTCCTGCTCACCCAATGGGTGACCGCCGCCCTGGCGACGGCTGCCGGCGTCCTCGTCGCCCCGTCTGTACGCGCGCGCCAGCAGGATCAGCAGGCGCGTCTGGCCAAGGCTGAGGCCCTGCCGGTGTGGTGCGAGATGCTCCGCGACATGCTCCAGGGAGCCCACGGTCTCGAGACGGTCATCAAAGCCACCGCGCACATCGCGCCCATGGCGATTCGTGCGGACACCACCTTGCTCGCTGCTGACCTCAACCGGATGTCGCTGCGCGACGCGCTGCTGGCTTTCGCGGATCGTGTCGCCGACCCCATCTGCGATCAGGTTGTGATGGGTCTGCGCATCGAAGGGGGCGAGCTGAGCAGCGTGCTGGGGTCGATCGCCCAATCCGCGCGAGATGGCCTGGAGGTGCGCCGGCACGTCGACGCGGGGCGAGCGAGCTATCGCTGGACGGCCCGCTTCACCATCGGGGTGACGCTGGTGTTTGCCCTCGGCCTCAGCATCTTCGACCGCAAGTACCTGTCCGCGTACGACGGCTACGGCCAATTCCTGCTGCTGATCGTCCTGGCATGCTTCGGCCTCGGTCTGTGGATGATGGCCCTGGTTACCCGCGGTGAGACACCGAAGCGTCTGCTGGTCGCGGACGGGGCGGAGGCGCTGCGGTGATCGAGGTGCTCCTGCTCGGCGCGACCGCTGGCTGCGGGCTGTGGTGCGTGGTCCTCGGTCTCTTCCCGGCGCGGCCGTCGCTCGCCCAGGGATTGGCGCGACTCGAGTTGGTGCCAATCCGGCCGCCGATCATCGTGGCCGCCGCCGCTCGGGCGGGCGCGCTGTCGCGCGCCGGTTCCCCGCTAGTCCAGCTGTTGCTCCGCCGTTCCGGGCCACGCACATGGCGGCGGCTGAGTCCGCACTGGCTGCAGGCGAACCTCACTGTGGTGGGCCGGACCATGGAGCGTCACCTGGCCGAGAAGGTGGGCACGGCTCTGCTCGGCCTGCTTTTCCCGCCTGTCGTCGCCGCGGTGCTCGCCCTCGCCGGCGTGGTCCTTCCCGTCGCCATCCCGCTCTGGGTGGCGCTGGTCTTCGGCGTCGGTGGGTTCGTCCTCCCCGACTTCGCGGTCCGCTCCCAAGCGGCGCAGCGGCGTCGCGAATTCCGTGACGACCTCGCAGCGTTCGTGCAGGTAACCGCCCTGTCGTTGACTGCTGCCAACGGTCTCGAAACGGCGATCGGCCACGGCGCCAACGCCGGCAGCAGCTGGGGCTTCAGCCAGATCCGCACCGCGCTCGCCCAGGTGACCTTCAGTGAGGAGACGCCCTGGGCGGCGCTGGCCCGTCTTGGCGCCGAGCTGAGCATCGACGAGCTCGAGGAGCTGGCCGCCAGGGTGAGCCTCGCCGGCCGCGACGCGGCGCAGATCCAGATGTCGCTGGCAACCTACGCGCAGACGCTGCGCGCCCGGCGACTTGCCGAGGTTGAAGCCGACGAGAAGACGGCGACCGAAAAGATGACTGCCGCGGGGGTGATGTTGTTGATCGGCTTCACGCTGTTTCTCGTGCTACCGGGTTTCAGTCTTCTGTTCAGCAGTCATTAGATCAATCGTTCAGGGGAGGAAGGAACCATGCTCGAGCGGACCGCAGTGACCATGCTTGGCTTGTGCGCACTGCTCGGTGCACACCTGCGGACCGAGGGACATCGGCGGCGCGTCGGCGAGCGCGGCTACAGCACGGAGATGGTTGTGGTGACCGCCGCTTTGGTGGTGCTCGCCATCGCCGCCACCGCGGTGATTGCCATCTTCGTCATGAAGAAGGCGAACGGACTCCAGTAGCTTGCAAGCCCTGCAGCGACATCGACGCGGACAGCGAGGCGCGGTCTCGGCGCAGCTGGTGATGGCCATGCCCGTGCTCATGCTGCTGATCACCGCCAGCGTCCAGTTCGCCGTATACGAGCACGCCGTCAACGTGGCTGTCGACGCCGCCCAGCGCGGCCTGCAAGCCGCGCGAGTCCAGGGCGGCAGCAACGTCGCTGGACAGACAGCCGCGATAAACGACGCGGCTCAGCTCGGCAGCAGCATCCTGGTCAGCCCCACGGTGACCGTCACCCGTATCGGTAACTCGATCCGTGTGCAGGTGCATGGAAACGCGGACGCGGTGATGCCGGGAATCACCCTGCAGGTGGTGGGCGTGGCGGCGGGCCCCGTCGACCAGTTCTCGCCGGCGAACGGGCCATGAGCGCGAGGCATCGTCGCTGTCGCGGATCGGCGGTCATCGAGCTGGTCCTGGCCGTCCCGATCCTGCTCATGTTTGTCGACCTCGGTGTTGCCGGCGGTCGCCACGCGCAGGCCCAGGCACTCGCCGACGCTGCCGCCCACGGTGCGGCCCGGGCAGCGTCGGAGGAGAGGACCGTGGCCGGAGCGACCGCCTCTGCAGACGCGGCAGCGGCGGCCAGCCTCGACCAGGCGGGGCCGAGTTGCGCGACGTACACCGTGAGCGTGGACACCAGCGCCTTCCACGCCGGCGGCACGGTCAGCGTCGACGTCCAGTGCCAGACCTCGCTGAGTGACCTGACCAACCTGCCGCTACCGGGCTCGATGCGCTTGGTCGGTCATTCGGTGTCGCCCATCGATGTCTTCCGGAGCTCTGCGTGAACGCGCGCAGGCGTGCGCGTGAGCGCGGCCAGGTGACCGTCTTCGTGGTCGGCCTGGCTATCGCCCTGATGCTCGTGATTGGGCTGACCATCGACGGCGGGCGCGCCCTCGCCAGCAGGCAGCGCGCCGTCGACGAGGCGCAGGAGGCCGCGCGCACCGGTGCTCAGGCACTCAGTGGTGCAGCGCTCTACGGCAACGCTGGCACAGCTCTCGATCCGCAACAGGCGGACGCGGCGGCACAGCGCTACATGGCCGCCACTGGCGACAGCGCCGATGTGACCGTCTCCGGCGACCAGGTGCATGTGCTCGTGCACACCACGGTGACCACGCAGATCCTCAGCATCGTCGGGATCAACAACCTGGCGATGACGGGGACGGCGACGGCCACCGCCCAGCGAGGCGGAACTGGACCATGACCGTCCTCCGGCGCATCGCCGGTGTCGCCGTCGTGCTGGGTGGCGTGGTGGCCGCCGCCCTCATCGTCGTGGGCGTTCCCCTCGCCCTGGCCAAGGGTTTCGGCTGGCCACTGCCGCACGCAATTCCTTCGTGGTCGGAGGTCAGCGCCGCTCTCCAGGGCGGCATCCCCGACATCGTGTGGGTTGACACACTCGCCTGCGTCTGCTGGGCCGCGTGGCTCTACATCGTGACCACGCTCACCCTGGAGGCGGTGGCCACCCTACGTGGCGTGGTGACGACTGGGCTCGCTCTCACAGGACCCGGACAGCGGCTCGCGGCCAGTCTGATCGCCACCGTCATCTTCGGCGTCGCACTGCTCAGCACTCGTCCAACCCCATCGCGGGGTGCTGCGCCGCTCGCCGCTGCCCTCCGCGCGTCGCAGGTCGCTGCTACGATGACCTCCCCCCCTCACGCCGCGCCGACCGACGCGGGGTCTCCG